>NZ_JBSGCY010000013.1:0-80812 GCF_053602115.1 Nocardia sp. NPDC004582
ACCGGCTTGGCGCCCGAGAGCCCGCCGTCGGCGCGTGGCCCGCGGACACCCGCCTGGCCGCGCCGCCGCGGCCGGTGGTGGCCGTCTTCAGCAGCCTGCCGGACCTGGATCCGCGGTGGCGGCAGCCTTTCGAGCGAACCGTCGCACGGCTGCGGGACGCCGGCGCACGCATTGTCGAGATCGATCCGACCCCGTTCCTGGCCGCCGCGAAGCTCCTGTACGAGGGCGCGCTGGTCGCGGAACGCTATGCCGCGGTCGGCGAGTTCGCCGACGCGCACCCCGAATCCGTCGATCCCACGGTCGGTTCCATCATTCGCGCCGCCCGCGACCTGCCCGCACACCGGCTGGTCACCGACCTGGCCGCGCTGGAACGCCTGCGCGCGACCGCCATGGCGAGTCTCGCGGGCACGGACGCGCTGCTCACCCCGACCGTGCCGAACCACCCGACCGTCGCCGAGGTCGCCGCCGACCCGATCGGCGTCAATTCCCGGCTGGGCACATACACGAACTTCTGCAACCTCTTCGACCTGTGCGCGGTGGCCGTCCCCTCCGAGGAGCCGCACTTCGGGGTGACGGTGCTGGCCCGGGCGTTCGAGGACGCCGTCGCGATCGATATCGCCGCCCTGATCACCGGCACGCCACTGGACCGCGACCAGTGCTGGCCGACGGCCGTCGCGCCCGTGCGGGACCTGGTCGTCTTCGGTGCGCATCTGCGCGGTCAGCCCCTCGAACACCAGCTGATCGAGCTCGGCGCCCGCTGGGGCGGCCCGGTCGAGACCACCCCGGACTACCGCCTGGGCGCACTCGACACGGTCCCGCCCAAACCGGCCGTGACCCGGGTCGCCGCAACCGAATCCGGCGTCGCGGTCGCCGGGGAGCGCTGGCTGCTCTCCCCCGCCGCCCTCGGCCGCTTCCTCGCCGACCTGCCCGCCCCCATGCAGCTCGGCGCCGTCGAGCTCGCCGACAACACCTGGCACACCGGCTTCGGCTGCGCGGGGGCGGCCGCCGAATCCGCCAAGGACATCAGCGAATACGGGGGCTGGAAGGCCGCGCTGGCGGCCGGAGCCGTCGGCTGACGGGGTCCGGCCGGGGCGCGTCAGTCCTTCCAGAGCGCGGCGATCCGCTCGGCCTCCGACTTCCCCTGGGCGCGACCGGCTTCCAGTGAGGGAGCGCGGGTGACGGTGTCGAGGGGGTTGAGACCGAAGGCGGTGGTGGCCGCCTCGTCGGGCGCGATCACCTCGACCCGCGCCCCGGCCGCGACCAGACCGGCGACCTGGGCCTCGAGCTCCTCGTCGGGCATGGGCGCGATCACCAGCACCCGCGCGTAGCCGGTGGCGAGGTCGGCGTTGACCGAGGTGCGGACACCGCCGTCGGTGTAGCGCACCCCGTCGATGGTGGCGCACGGCCACACCATGGGCACCGCCGAACTGGCCGTCACCGCGTCGACCAGCGTGACCCCGGAATCCCTGTCGAAGACCCGCGGTTCGCCGGTCTCCGCGTTGACCGCGACAATGCGCAGGTCGCGCTCGGGCCACTCGTGCACCGGCAGCCGGGTCTCGATCACGGCCCGGCGGTCGGCCTCGGCGACGGTCTCCGCGGTCAGCGCGAGCGCCCCGATCCGCTGCCGCCGTTCGGGCGAATCCCCCTGCGTCTCTTCGATGATCGCCGTCATGGTCTCCCAGAGCCCGGCGAACTTCTCCATGGACGGCACGATCTCGCGGCTCTGGACGGCCGGATCCACCTGCCGCCGCACCAGTTCCGCGAGTTCGGTCCCGCTGCCGATCTGCGCGGTCACATTCGACCCCGCCGACGTCCCGAGCAACAGGTCCGCCCCGGTCACATCCACCCCCGCAGCGGCGAGCCCGGCGACGATGCCCGTCGCCCAGGAAATCCCCGCCACCCCACCGCCGCCGATGACCAGCGCACGTTCGGTCGTCATTCGTCCCACTCTCTCACCGCTCGAGAAGCACACCCTGCGGTTCGCAAGTTACCGGCTGCGCGCCCGCCGTGACGGCTGTGCGCAGATGTCGGCTCAGTCCGAGATCTGGGTGGCCCCGGCATTGGTGGCGTCGCGGATCACGCGCAGGCTCGCGGTGAGGTCGTCGAGCTGGGCGGGGGTGAGCAGGCTGGTGAACCAGCGGTCGATGCCGTCCAGATAGGCGGGCAGCACGCGGGCGACGCGGGTGGCCCCCGCGGCGGTGAGGACGGCGTAGGAGCTGCGGCGGTCCGCCGGGTCGGGTTCGCGGCGCACGAAGCCGTTGCGTTCCAGGCGGTCCACCAGGCGGGTGACGCCACTGGTGGACAGGTCGGTCTGGGTGGCCAGGTCGGTCATGCGCAGCCGGCGGCCGGGTGAGCGGCTCAGGCGCATCAGGGCATTGAGGTCGAGACCGGAGAGTCCATTGCTCTTCCAGGTCTCCTCGAGCCGGGCGACGAGCCCGTTGCGGGCCTCGTAGAGCAGGCCGACAGCGGTCAGCCGGGGGTCGTCGAAGAGATGCTTGGGATCCACGACGACCAGCGTAAACCAGATGATTTCGCCGGGGATAGTTGACACGCGGAACAAATGCGCTATCTTGTTGTCAGCGCAATATTCCGCACCGCAACTAAATGGAGGTTCTCATGACGACACAGCACTGGGCAGCGGGATTCCGTGCGCCACTGGTGAATCCGGCCGAGGTGATCAAGCTGGCCGAGCCGCGGGACTTCGCCGACGAGACGGTCCGTCAGGTGGTGCGGGTGGCCGGCGGCGGTTCGGGCCTGCGGGTGCGGCTGACCAACCGGTACGGCACCGAGGACCTGGTGATCGGGGCCGCCCGGGTCGCGCTGCGCAAGGCGGGCGGCGAGATCGTGGCGGAGACCGACACCGAGGTGCGGTTCGCGGGGTCCGCGTCGACGCGGATCCCGGCCGGGGCCGATCTGGTCAGCGATCCGGTCGAGCTGGCGCTGGAGGCGGGCGCCGAACTGGCGGTGAGCGTCTACCTGCCGGAACCGACGCGGCCCGCGTTCGCCCAGCTCCCGATGGATTCGAGCTGGATCAGCGCCGGCGATCGGACGGGCGACATCGCACCGTCCGATGCCGAGGAGATCGCGCTGCGGTTCCTCCTCACCGGCATCGACGTCGCCGTCGATGCCGACGCGCCGGTGCTGGTGGCTTTCGGCGACTCCTGGTTCGAGGGCGTCGGCTCCACCCACGCCGCCAACCGGCGCTCGGTGGACGTGATCGACGAGCGGCTGGCCGCCGGGTGGGCGGTGAACCAGGGCATCAGCGGCAACCGGCTGCTGACCGACGAGATCGGCGAACACGGCCTGGCCCGGTTCGAGCGGGACGTGCTGTCGGTACCCGGGGTCGCGGCCCTGTGGGCCAACTTCGGCATCAATGACCTGATCCTGGCCGGGACCGCCACCGCCGAGGCGCTCATCGCCGGGTTCACCGCGCTGGCCGAGCGGGCCCACGCCGCCGGGCTTGCGGTGTACGCCAACACCATCGGCCCGTTCGGCGGGGCGATCTACCCCGGGCTGTCGGTCGCGGACGGCATTCCGGTCCGGAACGCGGTCAACGAGTGGCTGCGCGGGACCGACGTGTTCGACGCCGTCTTCGATGTGGCGGCGGCCGTGGCGGATCCGGCCCGGCCGGACTTCATCCGCCCCGATCTCGACAGCGGCGACGGGATGCATCTCAATGACGCCGGCGCCCGGGCGATGGCGGAGACGGTGGATCTCACCGTGCTGCCGCCCGCTTTTCAGGGCACGCGCGGTCCGGCGGCCTGATCCTGCCGCAGCCCGGCGGCCCACAGATCCGCGGTGAGGGCGTTGACCAGGGCGAACAGGCGGGGTTCGGTTCCACGTCATTGCCCTGGACAATGGCCATCGATTCCGGGCCGATGATCGGCGGCGGGGTGAGTAGCGGCGGTCAGCGCGGTTTCACCTCGGCCAGCAGTTCGGGGCCGCGCTCCTCCAATCGGGTGGTCGCCGAACGGATTCCGAGCAGCGCGACGAGTACGCCGAGCAGCACACCGACCGGCAGGGCGGCCCATTGCACGAGCGAATTGTGCAGGTAGGCACCGATTCCCAGGATGGCCAGGGCGGGCGCCGCGGCCAGCACCTGCACCAGGCCGACCGCCAACTGCATGAGCATCTTCATACAACCGGGGTTCCCGGTGCCCGCGAACGGATTTCCGCGCTGCGGCGGCAGCGCGAAGGCGGCGTGGGTGGACAGATACACGACGGCCCCCACACCCACGCCGAACAGCACCGGAAGCGTCGACAGCGCCCACGGATACAGGTGGGCCAGCCCGAGCGCGCCGGGCAGGACCAGGGTGGAGATCACCGAGACCGGTCCGACCAGCAGGGCCCAGGCGTAGGCCCGGCCGCGCACATCCGCGCGGGCCGCGCCCGGGGTCACCAGTGTTTGCCAGACCGCGGTGCCGTCGAATCCGTACAGGTTGGTGCTGGACATGGTGGCCAGCCAGACCACGAAAGCGCCCGAGAACGCGACGGTCCCGCTACCGCCGTTGCGGACGGACAGGAAGATCGGCAGTACGAACCCGATGATCAGCAGCGGGATCAGGGCCGCGCGACGGCGGCCGTCGCGCCACCAGGTGCGCAGCTCCTTGGCGACCACCGCGCCGACCGGGGTGGTGGGCAGGAAGCGGTCGAGCACGCCGCCGCCGGTGTCGACCATCTGGGCTTCGGGGGCGGGCGGGGTGGTGAGTCGGCGTTCCAGCAGTACCGCCCACGACTGCCACAGCACCAGCGACAGCAGGGCCAGACCGAGCAGGGCCACCAGCGCGAGCAGGTAGTCGCCGCGGGAGGCGGCCTCGACGGCGTACGGGGCCCAGCCCGACGGCACCGACCGCAGCAGAATGGACAGGCCGCCGCGGTCGCCGTCGAGTTTCGGCCCGACCGTGCTGATGAGCAGGTTGAGCGGGTAGTACGCGAGTCCGATGAGCGCCGCGAACAGCACGCCCAGGTCCTTACCGCGCCGGGAGCGCATGGCCGCGCCGATCCAGGCCACCACCACGCGGGCCAGCAGCACCACGAACACGAGTTGCAGGACCGCGCCGAGCGCCGCGATTCCGGCCGCGGCCCAGCCGATCTGGGCCCCCAGCAGCACCAGGCCGCCGAAGGCGATGAGGTTGACGATGGGCGCGGGTCCCACGAACGCGGCGGCCCCGAGTCCGTAGGCCAGTTGCCGAGTCGTCAACGGCAGCAACCGGAATTGCTCGGGTTGCAGGGTCTCGTCACTGGTTCCGGTGACCACCGGCCCGCAGATCCAGCCCAGGGTCCAGGCCCCGAACAGCGCCGCGGCGATCGTCACGCCGCCGTGCACGCTCTCATGCGCCTTGGCGATGATCAGCGCCGTGAACAGGGCCACCGCCAGCCCGAAGACGCTGCCCAGCACGAAGTTCAGCGCCGACCGGCTCTCGCGCAGGCCGCGCCTGATGACGCGCAGCCGCATCCGGATCAGGACGCCAACCACGACAGCCCCTCCTCACCGCCGACCCGCCCCCCGACGAGCCGCACGAACGCCTCCTCCAGCGTCCCGGCACCGCGGACCTCGGCGAGGGTGCCGCCCGCGACCACGCGGCCCCGATTGATCACCGCCACCCGATCGCAGATCGATTCCACCAGGGCCATCACATGACTGGACAACACCACCGATCCCCCGGCGGCCACGAACCGCTGCAGGATCGTCCGGATGGTTCCCGCCGACACCGGATCCACCGCTTCGAACGGCTCGTCCAGCACCAGCAGTCTGGGCGCGTGCAACAGCGCCGTGGCCAGCCCGATCTTCTTCCGCATACCGGCCGAATAGTCAACGACCACAGTGTTTTCCGCGCCGTCGAGCTCGAGCACGTGCAGCAGCTCGTCCGCCCGCCCGACCACGGTCGCCTTGTCCATCCCGCGCAGCAGCCCGGTGAAATTCAGCAGCTCGCGCCCGGTCAGCCGCTCCGGCAGCGCCATCCCGTCCGGCAGCACCCCGACCACCGCCTTCGCGGCGACCGGGTCGGCCCACACGTCGTGCCCGAAGATCCGCGCCATCCCCTGATCCGGCCGCAACAACCCCACCGCCATCGACAGCGTGGTCGTCTTCCCCGCGCCATTGGGTCCCACCAGCCCGAAGAACGACCCCGGCGGCACCGCCAGGCTCACCCCCTCGACCACCCAGGGCCCACCGAATCTCCTGTACAGCCCGCTCAGCTCGAGCGCCGACCGCCCATTGCTCGTCACAAGCCCCTCCTTCGCGCGCGCCCCCACGGCGCTGTGCTCACGATACGTCCGAACCCGCTGTTCAACGAGTTATCGCGAGAGGCTCTCAGTGCGCAACGAGCCCGCGAACCAGCGCGGCGGTCCCGGAATCGCCGGATCTGCGCCGCCCAGCCGCGGATACGAACTCGCCTGTGACGAACGGTGGTCCGGCACAGGCGAGTTCGGCGTAACGACGGCTAGTCGCCGATGATGCGGATCTCCTCGCCCGCCGCGTCGGCCGGGTCGGCCGCGGTGGTGAACCAGTGGGTCACCTCGCCGTCCTCCAGATCGGCGGGGATGTCGCCGGTCGGGAGGACCGAGAGCGCGCCGGCGGTCGACGAGGACAGGAATTCGTCGATGGCCGCGGTGCCGGTGGAGGCGGTGGTGTACGTGGTCGACTCGTAGTCGATCTCGTGGTCGGCGCGCAGGGTGGCCGCGCGGTCGAGGGCCTCGGACTGGGTGAGGGTGGCCCAGGTGTCGGCATCGCGGTAGATGAAGGCCGGGTCGGTTTCGGACAGGGGGCGGACTCGGTCGCTGTAGGAGACCGGGTGCGCCGGGCGGGCGGTCAGGTCGGCCTGGACCTTGGGGTCCGAGGGGACCAGCCAGCGGACCGAGCTGGCGGCCGGTTCCAGGGCGATGCCGAAACCGGCTCCGGCGGCGAGGATGTCGCCGAAGGAGAGGGTGTCGGCGAACAGCGCCGCGGCGCCGGCCTTCTGGATCGCCCAGACCGCCACGACCGCGTCGACCGAGTGCGGGAGGGCGACGGCGACGATGTCGCCGGGGCCCGCGCCGCGGTCGATGAGCAGACGCGCCAGCTGGGAGCTGCGCCGGTCCAGGACGTGGTAGGCGATCTCCTCGCCGCCGGACAGCAGGGCGGGGGCCTGCGGGTCCTCCTCGACGACCTCGGCCAGCACGTTGGCCACGGTCGCCGTGCCCACCCGCGCCGCCTCGGCCGCGGAATCGGCCGGGGTGACGGCGCTTTCGGCGAGGATGCGGGCGCGTTCGGTGGCATCGAGGATGTCGATGTCGCCGACCAGGCCGTCGGCGTCGCCGGCCAGCGCGTCCAGGATCCGGTTGAAGCGCGCGGCGAGGATGACGACCTCGTCGGCGGTGAACCGGCTGCTCAGGTAGCGCATCGAGATATCGATGGTCTCGCCCGCCATGATGACCAGGCTCATCGGGTAGTGGGTGTTGTCGTTGATGCCGACACCACTGACCGACATGCCGTCGATGGAGCTGGCGGCCGCGATCGCGTCCTTGTCCACCGGGTAGGACTCGAACGCCATCATGGTGTCGAATTCCGCTCCGGCGCCGGCCGATTGCAGGATCTCGGTGAGCCCGATGTGGTGGTGCTCGAGCAGGTCGGCCTGATCGCTCTGGACGCGCTGCAGCAGCCCGCCGATGGTCAGGCGGTCGTCGACCCGGATGCGCACCGGCACCGTGTTGATGAACAGGCCCACCATGGATTCCACGCCCGGCAGGTCGCCGGGGCGTCCGGAGACCGTCGCGCCGAACACCACGTCGCCGCGCCCGGTGAGGCGGCCGATCAGCACCGCCCAGGAGGTCTGGATCAGCGTGTTCAGCGTGACGTTGAGTTCCCCGGCGCGCTTGGTGAGCGCGCGGGTGCGTTCGGCGTCGATTTCGACGGTGTAGCGGCCGATCTCGTAGTTCTCGTCGCGGGTGGCGGCGGGCGCGAGCTGGGTGGGCTCGCTGACCCCGGCCAGGGCGCGCTTCCACGCCTCGATCGACTCGTCCCGGTTCCGTCCGGCCAGCCAGGCCAGGTAATTCCGGAACGACGGCACCCGCGGCAGCACCGAGGCGTCGCCGCGCACCGCGTACAGCACCAGCAGGTCCTGCATGAGCAGCGGCATGGACCAGCCGTCCACCAGGATGTGGTGGGTGGTGATGACCAGGTGCACCAGGTCGTCGCTGATCCGGAACACGTTGAACCGCATGAGCGGAGCCGCGGACAGATCGAAGTGATCGGCGCGATCGGCCTCGATCATCTCCCGCATGCGCGGATTGCGTTCGGCCTCCGGCAGTTCCGTCAGGTCGATGACCTGGAACGGCGCTTCCACGCGATCCAGCACGACCTGGTGGGCCTGACCGTCGGCGTCGGTGACGAACGCGGTCCGCAGGCTCGGGTACCGGTCGAGGATGGCCTGCGCGGCCACCTTCAGCCGGTCCACGTCCACCACACCGCTCAGGTCGAGCACGGTCTGAATGGTGTAGACGTCCACCGTGTTCTGGGTGAGCAGCGCGTGGAACAGCAGACCCGACTGCAGCGGCGAGAGCGGCCAGACATCCGACAGGGCCGGGTAGCGCTGCTCCCAGACCTCGATGTCGGACTGATCCACCCGCACCAGCGGCAGGTCGGACGGCGTGAAGCCGCCCGCGTCCGGGCGTTCGGTGTGCGCGGCCAGCGCGGTCAGCGCCGCCACGAACAGATCGGCGAACTCCTGCACGCGCTCCCGCTCGAGCAGCCCGGTCGGGAAGGCGAAGGCCGCGCCCAGCCGGGTGCCGTCCTCGCCGTCGGTGGCGATCGCGTTGATATCGATGACCGCGTTGGCGGGCATGTCCGCGTCCATCTCGGCATCCAGGCGGCCCAGATCGTCGGCGGGGGTCCACCCGATCTCGGTCAGATGCTCGGGCACCTCGCCCGCGGAGACGCGGCCCAGGTAGTTGAAGCTGATCTGCCCGGCGTCGCCCAGCTGTGCGGCGGTCTCGGGGTTGAGGTAGCGCAGCAACCCGTAGCCCAGGCCCTTGTCGGGCACCGCGACCAGCTGTTCCTTCACCGATTTGACGATGTCGCCCAACGACTTTCCGCCGGCGAAGGCATCGGTCAGATCGGCGTCGCCCAGATCCACGCGGACCGGGTAGGCCGCGGTGAACCAGCCGACCGTGCGCGAGAGATCCGCGCCGGGCACGATCGCTTCCTCGCGACCGTGGCCCTCGAGCTTGATCAGCGCGGCCGATCCGGCCTCGGCGCCGCGCCAGCGCGCGACCGCCATGGCCAGCGCGGCCAGCAGACCGTCGTTCACGCCGCCGCGGAACAGCGCCGGCACCCTGGTCAGCACCGCTTCGGTCACCTCGGCCGGCAGCGACACCTCGACCCGCTCGACGGTGGCGAAGGTGTCGACGCGCGGATCGAGAGCCCGCGAACCCAGCAGCGGATCCGGCGTGCTGGTGACCTGCTGCCAGAACGGCAGCTCCGCGACACGTTCCGGCGAGGCGGCCGCTTCGACCAGGGCGTGTGCCCAGCGCCGCATGGAGGTGCCGGTCTCGGGCAGCGCCAGCGGCTGGTCGAAGGCCAGCTGCGACCAGGCCAGGCCCAGGTCCGGAATCAGAATGCGCCAGGAGACGCCGTCCACCACCATGTGATGCGCGACGATGAGCAGCACATCACGCCGGGTGCCGTCGAAGGCGAACCAGACGAACTCGATCATGCGGGCGTGCGCCGGATCCAGTCGTCCCAGCGCCGCGTCGAATTCGACGCTGCCGATCCGCGTGAGCTCCGCATCGGTGATGTCGCCCGGCAGGTCGACCCGGTGCACCAGCGCGTCGACGTCCACCGCGCCGCGCTCGAGCGCCTCGAAGACGAAGCCCTCCTCGGCGTTGCCGCGCAGGCGGGTGCGCAGCACGTCGTGGTGGTCGTACACGGCGGCGATGGCGCCGGTCAGGGCGGCTCGGTCGATGCCGTCCGGCAGGCGCAGCGCCATGGTCTGCGAGAACCGGTCGTAGGTCGAGCCGTTGCCCAGGATGGCGTGCATGATCGGCGTCAGCGGGATGTCGCCGACGCCGCCGCCGGGCAGTTCGGCCAGCTGCTCGGTCCGCGAATCCCCGCCCAGCACCGCCACTTCGGCGAGTCCGGCCACGGTGCGGCGTTCGAACACGTCGCGCGGGCTGAACACGATGCCCTGGGCCTTGGCCCGCGACACCAGCTGGATGGACAGGATGGAGTCGCCGCCCAGGGAGAAGAACGAGTCGTCCGCGCCGACCCGCTCGACGCCGAGCACGTCGGCGAACACCTCGGCGAGAACGGCTTCGATCTCGGTGACCGGCGCGCGGAAATCGCGTGCGGTGAACACGGGTTCGGGCAGTGCGCGCCGGTCCAGCTTGCCGACCGGGGTGAGCGGGATGGCGTCGAGGACCGTGATGGCGGTCGGCACCATGTACTCCGGCAGCCGGCCCTCGACATGCTCGGTCAGCGCCGAGACATCGATGGTGCCGCCCGCGACCGGCAGCACGTAGGCCGCCAGGATGGTGGCCCCGGCCTCGGTCTTGTGGCCCACGGTGACCGCGAAGTCGACGCTCTCGTGCGAGGCCAGCGCCGCGTCGATCTCACCGAGCTCGATGCGGAAACCGCGCACCTTCACCTGGAAGTCGTTGCGGCCCACGTACTCCACCAGGCCGTCCGGGGTCCAGCGGACCACGTCACCGGAGCGGTACATGCGCTCGCCCGCCACGAACGGGTTCGCGACGAACCGCTCGGCGCTCAGGCCCGGGCGGTCGTGGTAGCCACGCGAGAGCTGGATACCGGACAGGTACAGCTCGCCCGCGACGCCCACCGGGACCGGCCGCAGGCGCGAGTCCAGGATCAGGGCCTGCATGCCACGGATCGGACCACCGATGGTGACCAGATCACCCGGCACCAGCGCGTCGCTGATATTGGTCATGATCGTGGTCTCGGTGGGGCCGTAGCCGTTGTGGAACGCCCGAATCGGGCGGTTCTGCTGCGTCCCCTCGCCGATGGGCACCGCCCACTTCTCCACCAGATCGGCCGGTACCGCTTCACCACCGGCGACCAGCACGCGTAGCGAGTCCAGACCCTTCGGGTCCAGGGTCGCGAGCGCGGCCGGGGTGATGAACGCGTGCGTGGCCCGCTCGCGCTTGATCAGCTCGGCCAGCTCCTCGCCGCCGTAGACACCCGGCGGCACCACGACGAGGGTGCCGCCCGCGCCGATGGCGAGCAGGTACTCGAGCACCGACGCGTCGAACGACGGCGACGCGAAGTGCAGTGCGCGCGAACCGGAGTCGAGGTGGTAGCGCACGATCTGCTCGGTGGCGAAGTTGGCCAGACCGGCGTGCGTCACCACGACGCCCTTGGGCATGCCCGTGGTGCCGGAGGTGTAGATCACGTACGCCACGTGCTCGGGCCGCACGACGCCCCAGCGTTCGCCGTCGGTGACGGGTTCGGCCGAGTGCGAGGCGATTTCGGCCTGCACCATGGGGTCGTCGAGCGAGATCCAGCCGGCCAGGCTCGCGACCGGCGGCAGCCCGTCGAGCTCGGCGTCGATGGTCAGGCCCAGCACCGCGCCGGAGTCGTCGACCATGTGCGCGATGCGGTCGGCCGGGTAGGACGGATCCACCGGCACGAACGCCGCGCCCGACTTGGCGACGGCCCAGATGGCCAGCACCGATTCGAACGAGCGGCGAATGGCCACGGCGACACGGGTTTCCGGTCCGGCGCCGCGCTCGATGAGCACCCGCGCCAGGCGCGAGGAGGCCGCGTCGAGTTCGGCGTAGCCCAGGGCCTGGCCCTGGAAGGCGACCGCCTCGCCGACCGGGTTGTTGGCGACGGCCTCGGCCAGCAGCTGCGGCAGGGTGCGCGGCGCGACGGCGGGACCGCCGCGGCGCGCGATCAGGTCGGCGCGTTCGTCGGCCGCCAGGATCTCGAGATCGCCGACCGCCTTGCGCGGTGTCGCGACGATCTCGCCGAGCAGCCGGACGAACCGCTCCGCGAACAGTTCGACCGTGCTCGGGTCGAACAGGTCACGCGCGTACCCGAATTCGGCGTACATGCCGGCCTCGGCCTGCGCCTCGGACTCCTGGATGGTCAGCATGAGGTCGAACTTGGCGACCTCGGTGTCGAAGTCGACGGCCCCGACCCGCAGCTCCGGCAGTTCGAAATCGCCGGTCGGCAGGTTCTGGAACGACAGCGCCACCTGGAACAGCGGGTGCCGCGCCGTGGACCGCTCCGGGTTGAGCAGCTCGACGAGCCGCTCGAACGGAATGTCCGCGTGCGCGAACGCCTGCAGGTCGGTGTCCTTGGCCTGGGCCAGCAGCTCTTCGAAGCTCTGCTGTCCGTCGACCTTGGTGCGCAGTGCCAGCGTATTGACGAACATGCCGATGAGGCCGTCGAGTTCGGCCTCGCCGCGACCCGCGATCGGCGTGCCGATGGCGATGTCGTCGGTGCCCGACAGTCGTGCCAGGAACACCGCGAGCGCGGTGTGCACGACCATGAACATGGTGGCGTTCCGATCGCGGGCGATCCGCTGCAGGCCGCGGTGCAGATCGGCGTCGATCGGGAACAGGAACTTGCCGCCGTCGAACGACTGCACCGTCGGGCGCGGCCGGTCGGACGGCAGGTTCAGCTCATCGGGCAGATCCGCGAGCGCGGTCCGCCAGTACTCGGCCTGCGCCGAGACGAGGCTGGCCGGATCGTCCTCGGAGCCGAGGATCTCGCGCTGCCACAGCGCGTAATCCGCGTACTGCACCGGCAGCGGCTCCCAGCCCGGCGCGGAGCCGTTGGCCCGCGCGGCGTAGGCGATCATGACGTCGCGGGTCAGCGGGCCCATGGACCAGCCGTCCGCGCTGATGTGGTGGGCGACGAAGACCAGCACGTATTCGGCGGCCTCGGCGTCCACGACGCGGAACAGCTTGGCCCGCAACGGCACCTCGGCGGTGACGTCGAAGCCCGTGGTGACCAGCGCGGTCACCCGGCGCTCGAGTTCGACGGCGTCGATCGGCACCGGGGTCAGGTTCGGCGCCGCCTGCTCGGCGGGCACGATCACCTGCGCCGCGGCGCCCTCGTGCTGCGGGTACACCGTGCGCAGGGTCTCGTGCCGCTCGACCACGTCGAGGACGGCCTGCTGCAGCGCGGCCACATCCAGTTCACCGGTCAGCCGCACCGCGACCGGCACGTTGTACGCGGCCGAGGCGGTGTCGAACTGGTTGAGGAACCACATGCGCTGCTGGGCCAGCGACAACGGCAGCCGCTCCGGCCGTTCCCGCGCCGCCAGCCGCTGCCGCCCGCCCGCGCCCGCTTCGGGCGCGAGAGTAGCGGCCAGCCCGGCGACCGTGGACACCTCGAACAGCGTCCGCACCGGCACCCGGGTGTCGAGGGCCGCGCCGAGGCGCGCCGTCACCTGGGTGGCCAGCAGCGAGTTGCCGCCGAGGGCGAAGAAGTCGTCGTCGGCGCCGATGCGTTCCACGCCGAGCACGTCGGCGAAGACGCCGGCGATGGCGATCTCGATGTCACCTTCCGGAGCCCGGAATTCGCGGGCGGCGAAGGTCGGCTCGGGCAGCGCCTTGCGGTCCAGCTTGCCGCTGGTGTTCAGCGGGAAGGCGTCCAGCGCCACGACGGTGGCCGGAACCATGTAGGCGGGCAGCGTTTCCGCCGCCGCCGCGAGCAGCGACTCCTGATCGATGGCGTAGCCCGGCGCGGGCACCGCGTACGCGACCAGCTGATCGCCCAGCGAGGTGGGCAGCACCAGCGCCACGGCCTGGCTGACCGACGGCTCGGCCAGCAACGCGGTCTCGATCTCGCCGAGCTCGATGCGCTGACCGCGGAACTTCACCTGGAAGTCGGTGCGGCCGATGTATTCGAGCCGCTGCGGCGCGTCGCGCCACACCACCAGGTCACCGGTGCGGTACATGCGCGCGCCCGGTTCGAACGGGTTGGCCACGAACCGATCCGAGGTCAGGTCCGGCCGGCGCACGTAGCCGCGCGCCAGCTGGTCACCGGCCAGGTAGAGCTCGCCGGGCACACCGGCCGGGACCGGCCGCAGGCGCGAATCGAGCACGTAGACCTGGCTGTTCCACTGCGGCAGGCCGACCGGGACGGTGCGGACGTCGCGGCCCTCGGCGGGCCAGTAGGTGATGGACACCGTGGCCTCGGTCGGGCCGTACAGGTTGTGCACCTTGATGCCCTCGCCCAGGGCGAGCACCGAGTTGACCGTCTCCGGCGGCAGCGCCTCACCGATCACGAACACGTCGCGCAGGGTGGGCATGGAGCCCGCCCGGGTGTGCGCCGCGAACACGGTCAGCATGGAGGGCACGAAGTCGGTGACCGTCACGCCCTGCGCCGCAATGGTTTCGGCGATGTAGTCGGTGTCGCGGTGACCGTCGTGGGTGGCGACGACCAGGGTCGAGCCCGACCGCAGCGGCATGAAGTAGCCCCACAGCGACACGTCGAAGGTGGTGGCCGTCTTCTGGAAGTAGACGTCGCTCGGACCCATCGGGTACTCGTCCAGCATCCAGGTCGTCTGGTTGTGGATCGCGCCGTGGGTGATGGCCACGCCCTTGGGACGGCCGGTGGAACCCGAGGTGAAGATCACGTAGGCCGGGTTGTCCGGGCGCAGCGGGCCGGACAGCTCGGCCGCGGTGAGCGGCTCCGCCGAGAACTCCTCCAGCCCGACGGTGTCCAGGCGCAGCACCTGGATGCCCTCGGGCACCTCGACCGCGTCGGCGGTCGTGGTCAGCACGCACGCGGGCTGCGCCGTGTCGAGGATGTGCGCGATGCGCTCGGCCGGGTGGTCCGGATCCAGCGGCACCCACGCGCCGCCCGCGGTGACGATCGCGTACATGCCGACGACCAGGTCGAGCGAACGGCGAATCGCCAAGCCCACCAGCGATTCCGCGCCGACGCCCCGGTCGACGAGCAGACGGGCGAGCTGGTTGACGCGCCGGTCGAATTCGGCGTAGGTCAGCTGCTGTCCCTCGTAGACCACGGCGACCCGATCCGGGTACGCGGCCACGGCGCGGCGGTAGCCGTCGAGCAGCAGCTCCGGCGCGATCTCGCGCCGGGTCTCGTTCCAGTCCACCAGCATTCGCGAACGCTCGGCGGTGTCGAGCAGTTCGATCTCGCCGACCGGCCGGCGCGGCCCGGCGGCCACGGCCGCCAGCACGCGGAGCAGACGCTCGGCGAATCCGGCCACGGTCGAGCGGTCGAACAGGTCGGTGGCGTAGACCAGGTTGCCGACGATGCCGTTCGGGGCGCCGTCCTCGCCGTAGGTGTCGGTGACGATCAGGTTCAGGTCGAACTGCGCCGTGTTCTGGTCGGCGTCGACGCCGGACACGGTCAGGCCCGGCAGTTCCAGGCTGGTGCGGCCCAGGTTCTGGAAGGACAGGCCGACCTGGAACAGCGGGTGCCGCGCGGTCGACCGAACCGGGTTGAGCACCTCGACGAGTCGCTCGAACGGCACGTCCGCGTGCGCGAAGGCCTGGATGTCGGTCTCCCGCTGGCGCGCCAGCAGCTCGGTGAACGATTCGGCGGTGTTCACCCGGCTGCGGAACACCAGGGTGTTCACGAACATACCGATCAGGTCGTCGAGGACGGCCTCGCCGCGGCCCGCCATCGGGGTGCCGATGGCGATGTCGTCGGTCGCGGACAGGCGCGCCAGCAGCACGGCGAGCGCGGTGTGCACGACCATGAACAGGGTGGCGCCCTCGGCGCGCGCCAGATCCACCAGGGCCTGGTGCAGTTCGGCGTCGACGCGGACCTCGACGGTGTCACCCTGGAACGACGGGTTCGCGGGACGCGGCCGATCCGCCGGCAGGTCCAGCTGCTCGGGCAGGTCGGCGAGTTCCTGCTTCCAGTAGGCGACCTGCTTGGCGGCCAGCGATTCCGCGTCGTTCTCGTCGCCGAGCAGTTCGCGCTGCCAGATGGAGTAGTCCGCGTACTGCACCGCGAGCGGGGTCCAGCCCGGGGCCTGCTTGATGGAGCGCGCCGCGTAGGCGGTCATCAGGTCGCGGGTCAGCGGAGCCACCGAGGAGCCGTCACCGGAGATGTGGTGAATGACCAGGGCGAGTACGTATTCCGTGCGCACCGGGGCATTCGGGTCCACGGCCGGGTACTGGCCGGTGGGGGCGATATCGGCGAAGTCGAAGGTGTAGGCCGCCGCGTGCGCCGCGGCTTCCGACTCGGCCGGAGCCGGAGCCTCGTCCTCGATCTTGAACAGCGCCACCTCGAGCGGCACCTCGACGGTCACGTCGAAGCTGGTGGAGGTCAGCTCGACCACCGCCCCGACGACCTCGTCGGACGTCACGGTGCGCACCGCGAGCTCCGGCACGGCCTGCGCCGGCGGCAGGATGACCTGTACCGGACCGTCCTCGGTCTGCGGGTAGATGGTGCGCAGGATCTCGTGGCGGGCAACCACATCCGCGATGGCGGCGCGCAGCGCGTCCTCGTCGAGCGCGCCGGACAGGCGCACCGCGACCGGCACGTTGTA
Source organism: Nocardia sp. NPDC004582 (assembly GCF_053602115.1). Lineage (NCBI taxonomy): Bacteria > Bacillati > Actinomycetota > Actinomycetes > Mycobacteriales > Nocardiaceae > Nocardia > Nocardia sp. NPDC004582. The sequence continues at coordinate 16,479 of NZ_JBSGCY010000013.1, forward strand.
GGCCGCCGAGGCGGTGTCGAAGCGGTTGAGGAACCACATGCGCTGCTGTGCCAGCGACAGCGGGATGTTCTCCGGTCGCGGCGCGGCGGTCAGCGCCTTGCGGCCGCCGGCCCCGGCGTCGCGTTCCACGCGGGCCGCCAGCGCGGCCACGGTGGACGCCTCGAACAGCAGTCGCACCGGCACCCGGGTGTTGAGCGCCTCGCCGAGGCGCGCGGCGACCTGGGTGGCCAGCAGCGAGTTGCCGCCCCACTGGAAGAAGTCGTCGTCCAGGCCGATACGGCCCGACTCGACACGCAGCACCTCCGCGAACACGCCCGCCACGATCTGCTCGATCGGGCTGACGGGAGCGCGGAAGACCGCCTTCTCGAAGGTGGGCTCGGGCAGTTCCTTGCGGTCCAGCTTGCCGTTGGCGTTGAGCGGCAACGCGTTCAGCGGCATGAAGACCGACGGGATCATGTACGACGGCAGTTCGGCGGCCAGCGCCGACTGCAGCGCCTGCTTGTCCGGGTCGCCGTCGGCGCCGACCACGTAGGCCACCAGGCGGTCGCCCAGCACCGGGTCGGTGTGCGCGACGACGGCGGCCGACGCGATGGAATCCAGGCGCAGCAGCGCTGATTCGATATCGCCGAGCTCGATACGGAAGCCGCGGATCTTCACCTGGAAGTCGGTGCGGCCCCGGTACTCGAGTTCGCCGTTGGCCTGCCAGGCCACCAGGTCACCGGTGCGGTACATACGGGAACCGTTGTCAGCGAAGGGATTCGCGACGAAGCGGTCCGCGGTGAGGTCCGGGCGGCCGAAGTAGCCGCGCGCCAGCTGCGCACCGGCCAGGTACAGCTCGCCGGACACGCCCACCGGCACCGGCCGCAGACGCGAATCCAGCACGAACACCTGGGAGTTCCATTCGGGCGAGCCGATGGACACCGACAGCTCGTCGCGTTCGGTGACCCGGTGGTTCGTGATGGACACCGCGGCCTCGGTCGGGCCGTACAGGTTGAACAGCTCGGTGCGCGGACGCTCCCGCAGCACCCGCTGCGCGAGCGGGCCGGGCAGCGCCTCACCGATGGCCAGGATCCGCCACAGCGAGTCCGGAAGGCCGTCGGTCAGCAACGCGTCCAGCATCGACGGCACCACGTGCAGGGTGGTCACCCATTCCCGCGCCATGAGCTCGTTGAGGTACGCCGGATCCTTGTGCCCGTCGGGCGCGGCGATGACCATGCGGCCACCGCAGGCCGCGGCCGACCAGAACTCCCAGACCGAGAGGTCGAAGGTGGCGGCGGTCTTGAGCAGCACCGCGTCGGCCGGGTCGAGGCCGAATTCGGTGACCTTCCACAGCAGCTGGTTCACGACCGCGCCGTGCGGCAGCGCCACACCCTTGGGGCGGCCGGTGGAGCCGGAGGTGAAGATGACGTACGCCGTATTGGCGGCGGTCAGCATCCGCACCCGGTCGGCGTCGGTGACCGGCTTGGCCGAACGAGCGGACAGGTCCAGCTCGTCGATGCGCAGTACCTCGGCCAGCTCGGTGTCGAAACCGACCGCGGCCGTGGTGAGTACGGCCTTGGGCGCGGCGGTCTCCAGGATGTAGCCGACGCGCTCGGCGGGCTGATCCGGATCGATCGGCACGTAGGCGGCGCCGGCCTTGGCGACCGCGTACATGGCGACGACCAGGTCGGTGGACCGGCGAATGGCCAGGGCCACCCGGTCTTCGGTGCCGATGCCGCGCGCGATGAGCTCGCGGGCGAGCTGGTTCACGCGGGCGTCGAGCTCGGCGTAGGTGAGGTTCTCCACGCCGTCGGCGGTGTCGGCGACGATGGCCACGGCCTTCGGGTCGTCGGCCACCGAGCGGTCCAGCACCGAGACCAGGGTGGCCGCGGAGCCGCCGTCCATGACCGCGTCCACGTCCTGCGCGGTGTTGTTCCAGCGCTGCAGGATTCGGGTGTTCTCGTCGGCGTCGAGCAGGTCGATGTCACCCACGGCCACGCTGGTGTCGGCCAGGATGGCGTCGAGCACCCGCACGAACCGGTCGGCGAACGCCCGCACGGTCGATTCGTCGAACAGGTCGACGGCGTAACCGAATTCGGTGAGGATCTCGGCCGGGGTGCCGTCCTCGGTGTAGCGGTCGTACAGCGTGACGTGCAGGTCGGTCTTGGCCAGCTGCGACTCGAATTCGACCGCGGCCACGTGCAGGCCCGGCAGTTCGAAGGCGGTCTCGGCCAGGTTCTGGAACGAGAGGCCCACCTGGAACAGCGGGTTGCGCGCGGTGGAGCGGACCGGGTTGAGCACCTCGACGAGGCGCTCGAACGGCACGTCGGCGTTGGCGAAGGCCTCCAGGTCGCGTTCGCGGACCTCGGAGAGCAGGTCGGCGAAGCTCGCGTCGCCGTCGACCTGGGTGCGGAACACCAGGGTGTTGACGAACATGCCGATCAGGTCGTCGAGTTCGCGTTCACCGCGGCCCGCGATCGGGGTGCCGACCGCGATGTCGTCGGTGCCCGAGAGCCGGGCCAGCAGCACCGCGAGGGCGGCGTGCACGACCATGAACAGCGAGGCGTTGTTGGCCCGCGCCAGTTCGTGCAGCTTGGCGTGGCGTTCGGCGTCGATGTCGAAGCGCAGCGCCTTGCCGTGGAACGACTGCGCCGGGGGACGCGGCCGGTCGGTGGGCAGCTCCAGCTGGTCCGGGAGCCCGGACAGCGCGCGGGTCCAGTACGAGACCTGCTTGGCGGCCAGCGATTCGGCGTCGTCCTCGCGGCCGAGCACCTCGCGCTGCCACAGCGCGTAGTCGGCGTACTGCACCGGCAGCGGGGTCCACTGCGGCACATCGCCGTTCGCCCGGGCCACGTAGGCGGCCATGATGTCGCGCGCCATCGGGCCCATGGAGGAACCGTCGGCGGAGACGTGGTGGACGGTGAAGGCCAGCACGTGCTGGGTGGTCTCACTGTCGGTGATCTGGAACATCTTGACCGCCAGCGGCACCTCGACGGTGACGTCGAAGGTGGTCATGGCGAATTCGATGATCTTGCCGAGCAATTCGGCCTCGGTCACCGGCTCCGGCACCAGGGTCAGATCGGTCTGGGCGGCGGCCAGGATCACCTGGTGCGGGCCCTCGGCCGACCCCGGGTACACGGTCCGCAGCACCTCGTGGCGGGCGATCACATCGCCGATGGCCTGCTTCATGGCGTACAGGTCGAGCGCGCCGGTGAAGCGGACCGCGAGTGGAATGTTGTCGACCGCCGACGTGCTGGTGTCGAACTGGTTCAGGAACCAGTAGCGCTGCTGCGCCGGGGACAGCGGCAGGTGCGCGGGCCGCTCGCCGGCGACCAGGCTCGGGCGACGGCCCGATCCGGCATTGCGCTCCACCCGCGCGGCCAGGGCCGCGACGGTGGACGCCTCGAACAGATCGCGCACGGCCAGCTGGGTGTCCAGGGCCGCGCCGAGGCGGGCGGTGACCTGGGTGGCGATCAGCGAGTTGCCGCCGAGTTCGAAGAAGTCGTCGTCGACGCCGACCCGGCCGACGCCCAGGACGTCGGAGAAGGTGCCCGCCACGATCTCCTCGATCGGGGTGGACGGGGCGCGGAACACCTTGGCCTCGAACACCGGCGCGGGCAGCTGCTTGCGGTCCAGCTTGCCGGAGGCGTTGAGCGGGAAGGCGTCCAGCACCACGAAGGCGGCCGGAACCATGTAGCCGGGCAGGCCGTCCTGCAGTTCGGCGCGCACGGCGTCGAGGTCGACGGTGTGGCCGGCGGTGGGGATGACGTAGCCGACCAGCTGCTCGCCGAGGCGATCGTCGGCGCGGACGACCACCACGGACTGGGCGATGGAGTCGATGGCGGTGAGCGCGGCCTCGATCTCGCCGAGCTCGATGCGCAGACCGCGCAGCTTCACCTGGAAGTCGGTGCGGCCCAGATACTCCAGCTCGCCACGACCGGTCCACTTCACCAGGTCGCCGGTGCGGTACATGCGCTCGCCGTCGTGGAACGGGTCCGCCACGAAGCGGTCGGCGGTCAGTTCCGGACGCGCGACGTAACCGCGCGCCAGCTGCGCGCCCGCGAGGTAGAGCTCACCCGCGACACCCGGGGCGACCGGGTGCAGACGCGAATCCAGCACGTACACACGGGTGTTGAAGACCGGCGCGCCGATCGGCACCGACAGCGTGTCGGTGTCCTCGACCTCGTGGTAGGTGACGTCGACCGCGGCCTCGGTCGGGCCGTACAGGTTGTGCAGGCGGGCGCCGGTGAGCTCGCGCAGCTTCTGCGCGGTCGGCGCGGGCAGCGCCTCACCGGAGGCGAACACCTGGTGCAGCGAGGTCAGCGCGGCCGCCTTGGCGGCGTCGGCTTCCAGACCGGCCACGAACACCGACATCATCGACGGCACGAAGTGCGCGGTGGTGACACCGGTGGCGATGATCAGGTCGGCCAGGTAGCCGGGATCGCGGTGGCCGTCCGGCTTGGCGATGACCAGCGACGCACCGATCTGCAAGGGCCAGAAGAACTCCCACACCGACACGTCGAAGGTGGCCGGGGTCTTCTGCAGCACCACGTCGTCGTCGAACAGGCCGTACTCGGTCTGCATCCAGACCAGGCGGTTGACGATGGCGGTGTGGCTCACGGCCACACCCTTCGGCCGGCCGGTCGAACCCGACGTGAAGATCACGTACGCGACGTCGTCGCCACGCAGCGGGGCGATGCGGTCGGCGTCGGTGATCGGGGCGTCGGAGTAGCCCGACAGCGCTCCACCTCCCTGCGCTTCCAGCTCGTCGATCAGCAGTGCGCGCGTGGTGGTTTCGAACTCGTCGCGCGTGGTGCTGAGCACGCACACCGGCCGCGCGGTGTCGAGCACGTACTGGTTGCGCTCGGCCGGGTGGTCCGGATCCAGCGGCACGTACGCGCCACCGGCGAGGGTGACGGCGTACATGCCGACCAGCAGCTCGAAGGAGCGGCGCATGCCCAGAGCCACATAGGAATCCGGGCCGACGCCCTCGGCGATGAGGTGGCGGGCCAGCCGGTGCGCACGGGCCGCGAACTCGCCATAGGACAGCTGGGTGGGAATTTCCGGGCTCTGCCCGGGCGTCCCCTCGAACACCAGGGCGGTGAGGTTCGGCGTCCGCTTGGCCTGGTCCTCGAACATCGACGCGAGGGTGACCTCGGTGTCGATCTTCTTCTTGCCGCCCAGGGCGACGCGCTTGACGTCGTACTCGGTGGCGTTCCAGGACCGCAGCACCTGGCGGCGCTCGGCCGCGTTCAGCAGCTCGATGTCGCCGACCAGCGCGGTCGGCTCGGCGACCACGGCCGACAGCAGGCGCACCAGGCGCTCACCGAACCCGGCGATGGTGCCCGCGTCGAACATGTCGGTGGCGTAGGCGAATTCGGCGATCATGCCGGCGCTGCCGGGACGCTCGGTCAGATTGAGGTGCAGGTCGAACTTGGCGGTGACCACGTCCAGCGGCACGCCGGCCACTTCCAGGCCCGGCAGCGCGAAGGTGGCCTCGCCGGTGTTCTGGAACGACAGCATGACCTGGAACAGCGGGTGCCGGGCCTGCGAGCGGGCCGGGTTGAGGATCTCCACCAGGCGCTCGAACGGCAGGTCGGCGTGGCCGAAGGCGGCCAGGTCGCTGTCCTTGGTGCGGGCCAGCAGCTCGGTGAACGTCTCCCCCGAGTCGACCGCGGTGCGCAGCACCAGGGTGTTGACGAACATGCCGATGGCGTCGTCGAGCACCTGCTCGCCACGACCGGCGACCGCGGTGCCGATGGCGATGTCGTCGCCGCCGGACAGGCGGGCCAGCAGGGCCGCGAAGGCCGCGTGGACCACCATGAACAGCGAGGCGCCGTGCCGGCGGGCCAGGCCCTCGAGTCCGGCCAGCAGCTGGGCGTCGATCGCGAACTCGTGCACACCACCGGCATTGGAGGCCACCGCCGGACGCGGGCGGTCGGAGGGCAGGTCGATCTGGTCGGGCAGCCCGGCCAGATCGTTGCTCCAGTAGGCCACCTGCTGCGAGATCAGCGAGCCGGCGTCGTCCTCGGAGCCGAGGGTCTCGCGCTGCCAGAGCGCGAAGTCGGCGTACTGCACCGGCAGCGGAGCCCACTGCGGCGCTTCCCCATTGGCGCGCGCGGCGTAGGCGAGCATGACGTCGCGGGCCAGCGGACGCACCGACCAGCCGTCGCCGGAGATGTGGTGGACCACGAAAACCAGGACGTGCGTGGGCGCGATGGCGGTGCCGTCATTGGACACAGTGGCCGTGCCGTCATTGGACACAGTGGCGGTGCCGTCAATGGACACCGTGGCATCCGAGACCCGGAACAGCCCGGCGCGCACCGGCGCGGCGGCGGTGACGTCGAATCCGGTGAGCACCAGTTCGGCGATCCGCTCGCGCAGGTCGGCCTCGGCCACGTCGATCACGCTCAGACCGGTGCCGCCGCCGTGGATTCCGGCATTGGCGGCCGAGTCCAGGCGGACCTGGTCGGCGGGCAGGATGACCTGCACGCCACGGCCTTCGGCGTTCTCCGGGTAGACCGTGCGCAGCACCTCGTGGCGTTCGAGCACGTCGCCGACGGCGGCCAGCAGGGCATCGGTGTCGAGGTCGCCGGTCAGGCGCACCGCGAGCGGGATGTTGTTGACGGCCGAGGCGGTGTCGAAGCGGTTGAGGAACCACATGCGCTGCTGCGCCAGCGACAGCGGAATCTCCTCGGGGCGCTCACCCGCCACCAGGGCGGGGCGGCGACCGGTGCGGGACTCGGTCTCCAGGCGGGCGGCCAGCGCCGCCACCGTCGGAGCCTCGAAGAGCACGCGGACCGGGATGCGGGTGTCCAGGGCCGCGCCCAGGCGGGCGGCCACCTGGGTGGCGATGAGCGAGTTGCCGCCCAGTTCGAAGAAGTCGTCGTCCAGGCCGACGGCCGCCTCGATGCCGAGCACCTCCGCGAACACCGCCGCGACGATCTCCTCGGCGCGGGTGGCGGGCGCGCGGAACGCGCGGGCTTCGAACTCCGGCTCCGGCAGGGCCCGGCGATCGAGCTTGCCGTTGACGTTCAGCGGCATGGCGTCCAGCGGCACCAGCGCGGCCGGGACCATGTACGAGGGCAGCCGGTCCGCCAGGTGGGCGCGCAGCGCGTCCACGTCGACAGCTTCCGCGGCGGGCACGACGTAACCGACGAGGCGATCGCCGGTGCGCGGGTCGGAGTTCATGACCACGACCGCCTGCGCCACGGATTCGTGTGCGGTCAGCGTGGATTCGATCTCGCCGAGCTCGATGCGCAGACCGCGCAGCTTCACCTGGAAGTCGGTGCGGCCCAGGTAGGTGATGGAGCCGTCCGCGTTCCACCGCACCAGGTCACCGGTGCGGTACATGCGCTCGCCGAACCCGAAGGGGTTGGCCACGAATCGATCCGCGGTCAGGTCGGTGCGGCCGACATAGCCGCGCGCGAGCTGATTGCCCGCCAGGTAGAGCTCACCGGCGACACCCGGGGCGACCGGGTGCAGACGCGAATCCAGCACGTAGGCCTGGGCGTTCCACACCGGCCGGCCGATCGGCACCGCACCCTGCACGTCGTCGGAGACCGGCGCGGCGGTGGCATGGACGGTGAATTCCGTCGGGCCGTACAGGTTGTGCAGCTCGGCGGCGCTCACCCGGCGGACGGCGCGCACCACGTCGGCGGTGAACGCCTCACCGGCGACCAGCAGCGCCCGCAGCGAGGTCAGCTGCGCGGCGTCCACGCCGGCGGCGAACACGCTGAGCATGGACGGCACGAACGAGGTGATCGTGACGCCCTCGGCGGCGATGACCTCGGCCAGGTAGCCGGGATCGCGGTGACCGTCCGGAGTCGCGACCACCATGCGGCCGCCCACGGCGAGCGGGCCGAAGAGCTCCCAGACCGACACGTCGAAGGTCTGCGGCGTCTTCAGCAACACCACGTCGTCGGCCGACAGTCCGTATTCGCTGGTGATCCAAGCGATCTGGTTCACGGCGGCGGCGTGCGAGACCGCGACGCCCTTGGGACGGCCGGTGGAGCCGGAGGTGAAGATCACGTAGGCGGTGTGCGCGGACCGCAGCGGCGCGATCCGCTCGGCGTCGGTCACGGGCGCGGCCGAGTACTCGGTCAGCTGTGCGGCCGGCTCGTCGACGACCAGGACCGGGGCGGCGTCGGAGGCGAATCCGTCGCGCCCGGTGGTGAGTACGGCCACCGGCCGCGCCGTCTCCATCACGTAGGCGATGCGGTCGGCGGGCTGGTCCAGATCCAGCGGCACGTACGCGCCGCCGGCGGCCAGCACCGCGTACATGGCGACCACCAGGTCGGTGGACCGGCGAATGCCCAGTGCCACCAGGGTGTCCGGGCCCACGCCCGACGCGATCAGGTGCCGGGCCAGCCGGTGCACGCGGGCGGCGAACTCGCCGTAGGACAGAGTTGTCCCGTCGAAGCTGAGCGCGGTCGCCTCGGGGGTCCGGGCGGCCTGCGCCTCGAACTGCGTGAGCAGCGTGTTCGCGGCGTCGCCGGAGGGCAGGCGCAGCGCGTCGGCGAGCACCAGTTCCGGAACGTCGGCCCAGCCCAGAGACGGGTCGTCGTCGGACACCGCGCCGGTGCGGTCGGCGAGCAGGCCGCTGACCGATCCGGCGCTGCGGTTCCAGGCGAACCGGACCAGCGTGCGTTCGGCGGGATCGAGCAGGTCGATATCGCCCACGGCCCGTTCCGGTTTGGCCGCGACGGCCTTCAGCAGCAGGTCGAACCGGTCGGCGAAGCGTTCCATGGTGGCCGCGTCGAACAGGTCGGTGGCGTAGATGAGTTCGGCGGTGATGCCGGACAGCGGGGCGGCGGCGTTCTCGGTGAGCACCAGCTGCAGGTCGAACTTGGCGGTGTCGATCGGCAGTTCGACGGCGCTGACGGTCAGGCCGGGCAGTTCCAGTTCGGTGATGCCGGTGTTCTGGAACGACAGCATGACCTGGAACAGCGGGTGCCGGGCCTGCGAGCGGGCCGGGTTGAGGATCTCCACCAGGCGCTCGAACGGCAGGTCGGCGTGGCCGAAGGCCTGGATGTCGGTGCCGCGCACCGCGTCCAGCAGTTCGGTGAAGCCGGCGCCGCCGTCCACCTCGGTGCGCAGCACCAGGGTGTTGACGAACATGCCGATGAGGTCGTCGAGGGCGCGTTCGCCACGACCGGCGACCGGGGTGCCGATCGCGATGTCGGACTCACCGGACAGGCGCGACAGCAGCACGGCCAACGCCGAGTGCATGACCATGAACAGCGTGGCGCCGCGACCGCGGGCGAGTTCGGCCAGCGCGCCGTGGGTTTCGGCGTCGATCTCGAACACGTGGGTGGCGCCGCGGCCCGAGGCCACGGCCGGACGCGGCCGGTCCGCCGGCAGATCCAGCTGGTCGGGCAGGCCGCGCAGCGACTCCCGCCAGTACGAGATCTGCTGGGAGATCACCGATTCGGCGTCGCGTTCGTCACCGAGCACCTCGCGCTGCCACAGCGCGTAGTCGGCGTACTGGACGTCGAGCACCTGCCAGCCGGGTTCGCCGCCCTCGACGCGCGCGCCGTAGGCGGTCATGACGTCCCGGGTGAGCGGGCCCATGGAGAAACCGTCGGCCGAGATGTGGTGCACCACCAGCGCGAGCACATGCTCGGTGGGGCTGACCTCGAACAGGCGGGCCCGGAACGGCACGTCCACGGTGACGTCGAAGCCGGTCAGCACCAGCTCCGAGAGCGCCTGCGGCAGTGCGGCTTCGGCGACCTCGACCGGGGTCAGGTCCGGGATGACCTGAGCGGTCGGGACGATCTCCTGGAAGGCCTGGCCGTCGATCTCGGGGTAGCGGGTGCGCAGCGACTCGTGCCGCGCGAGCACATCGGCGACGGCGATCTGCAGGGCCTGGCGGTCCACCAGACCGGACAGGCGCACGGCCGCCGGGATGTTGTCCACGGCCGATTCGGGATCGAACCGGTTGAGGAACCACATGCGCTGCTGGGCCAGCGACAGCGGCAGCCGCTCGGGCCGCTCCTGCGCGACCAGCGCCAGGCGACCGCCGTCCCCGGTGTGGGTTTCGGCCTTGGCGGCCAGCGCGGCCACGGTCGAGGATTCGAAGATCTCGCGCACACCCAGCTGGGTGTCGAGCGCGGCGGACAGGCGCGCCGCCACCTGGGTGGCGATGAGCGAGTTGCCGCCGAGGGCGAAGAAGTCGTCGTCGAGACCGACCCGCTCCAGGCCGAGGATCTCGGCGAACACACCGGCCACGATCTGCTCGACCGGGGTGACCGGGGCGCGGAACACCGCCGCCTCGAACACCGGCGCGGGCAGCGCCTTGCGGTCCAGCTTGCCGGAGGCGTTGAGCGGGAACTCCTCGAGCACCATCAGGATCGACGGCACCATGTACGACGGCACGCTCTCGCCGACCTCGGCGCGCACCGCGTCCACGTCGACGGTGCGGCCCGCCGCGGCGATGACGTAGCCGACCAGCTGGTCACCGGCGTGCGGGTCATGGCGCACCACGACCACCGACTGCGCGATGGAATCCAGTGCGGTGAGCGCGGATTCGATCTCACCGAGCTCGATGCGCAGACCACGCAGCTTCACCTGGAAGTCGGTGCGCCCGATGTACTCGAGTTCGCCGTCCGCGGTCCAGGTGACGAGGTCACCGGTCCGGTACATGCGCGCGGAGTCGCCGAAGGGGTTGGCGACGAAGCGATCCGAGGACAGGTCCGGGCGCGCCACGTAACCGCGGGCCAGCTGGTCACCGGCGAGGTACAGCTCGCCCGCGACGCCGACCGGAACCGGGCGCAGACGCGAATCCAGCACGTACACCTGGGTGTTGAACACCGGACGACCGATCGGCACCGTGTCCACGTCGGCGTCCACGACCTGGTGGTAGGTGACGTCGACCGCGGCCTCGGTCGGGCCGTACAGGTTGTGCAGCTCCGCGCCGGTCAGCGCGCGCAGCTTGTGCGACGGCTTGGGCGACAGCGCCTCACCGGAGGCGAAGACCATGCGCAGGCTGCTGCACCGCGCGGCCGCTTCCTCGGCCACGAACACCGCCAGCATGGACGGCACGAAGTGGGTGACCGTCACGCCCTCGCGGGCGATGAGGTCGGCGAGGTACGCCGGGTCGCGGTGGCCCTCGGGCTTGGCCACGACCAGCTTCGCGCCGATCTGCAAGGGCCAGAAGAACTCCCACACCGACACGTCGAACGTGGCCGGAGTCTTCTGCAACACGACGTCCTCGGCGGTCAGGCCGTACTCGGCCTGCATCCACACCAGACGGTTGACGATCGCCGAGTGCGGCACGGCCACACCCTTCGGGCGACCGGTCGAACCCGAGGTGAAGATCACGTACGCGGTGTTCGAATCCCGCAGCGGCGCACGGCGATCAGCGTCGGTGAGCGGGGCCGCGGAGAAGCTGGACAGGTCCAGCTTGTCGATGCGCACCTGCGCGGTGTCGACCGGCAGGTCCTCACCGGAGGTCAGCACCGTCACCGGGTCGGCGGTCTCGAGGATGTACTCGGTGCGCTCGGCCGGGTGGTCCGGGTCCAGCGGCACGTAGGCCGCGCCGGTGACGGCGACGGCGTACATACCGACGACCAGGTCCAGCGAGCGGCGCATGCCCAGCGCCACGAACGATTCCGCGCCGACGCCGCGCTCGATGAGCCAGCGGGCCAGACGGTGCACGCGTTCACCGAACTCGGCGTAGGACAGACTCGTCCCCTCGAACGCAACGGCGGTCGCGTCGGGAGTCCGCTCGACCTGGGCCTCGAACATGGCGACCAGGGTGGCGTTTTCGGCCGCCAAGCGCGGGGAGGCGGAGCGATCGGTGAGCACGGCTTCCACGTCGAACGCGGTCTGGTTCCAGGTCTCCACGACCTGGGTGCGCTCGGCGGCGTCGACCAGCTCGATATCGCCCACGGCCGCAGCCGGATCCGTCGTGATGGCGGTCAGCACCCGGATCAGGCGGTCCGCGATGCGCTCGACGGTGGCCTCGTCGAACAGGTCGCGCAGGTAGCCCGCGCGGATGCGCAGGCGGGTGTCGAGCTGGGCGATGAGGGTGAGCGGGTAGTGGGTGGCGTCCGCGGCGTCCAGGCCGGTGACGGCCATGCCGTCGATATCGGCGGCCTGCGACCGGATGCCTTCGGCGTCAACGGGATAGGACTCGAACACCACCAGGGTGTCGAAGAGTCCGCCGATGCCGGCGGCCGACTGGATGTCGGCCAGGCCCACGTAGTGGTGGTCGAGCAGGTCGGCCTGCTCGCCCTGGGTGCGGGTGAGCAGCGTGCTCGCCGCCTCGGCCGGGTCGAAGGCGACCCGCACCGGCACGGTGTTGATGAACAGACCCACCATGGACTCGACGCCCGAGAGCTGCGCCGGGCGGCCGGACACGGTGGTGCCGAACAGCACGTCCTCGCGGCCGGTGAGGCGGCCGAGCAGGATGCCCCAGGCGACCTGGAGCACGGTGTTCGGGGTGACGCCGAGTTCGGCGGCCAGCCCGGTCAGGCGCGCGGTCGCGGCCTCGTCCAGGTCGAAGAAGTACTCGCCGGACAGCGCGGTGATCTCACGCCCGGTGTCGGGGCGGGTGAGCAGGGTCGGCTCGGAGACGCCGAGCAGCGACTTCTGCCAGGCCGCCAGCGACGCCGAACGATCCTGCTGCGCGACCCATTCCAGGAAGTAGCGGTAGGACCGCACCGGCGGCAGCACCGCGGTGTCGGAGTGCGTGGCGTAGAGCACCAGCAGGTCCTGCATGAGCAGCGGCATGGACCAGCCGTCGAGCAGGATGTGGTGGTTGGCCACGGCCAGCTGGTAGCTGTGCGCGTCGGTGCGCACCAGGGTGTAGCGGATGAGCGGCGGCGCGGTCAGGTCGAAACGCTCGACCCGGTCGGCGGCCAGGATTTCCGCGGCCCGCGCGGCGCGAGCGTCCGCGTCGGCGATATCGGTGAGGTCGTGGTTGGTCCACGCCACCTTCACACCGTCGATGACGACCTGCACGGGAACGCCCGAGGCGTCGTTGACGTAGGCGGTGCGCAGGATCTCGTGGCGGTCGAGCAGAGCCTGGGCGGCGGCGCGCAAGCGGTCGGCGTCGACGCGGCCCTCGAGGGTGAGCACCGCCTGCGCGGTGTACACGTCCACCGAGGTGGCGGCCAGCTGCGCGTGGAAGAGCAGACCGGCCTGCAGCGCGGACAGCGGCCACACCTGGTGCAGCGCGCCGTACCGCTTCTCCCAGCCGTCGATGTCGCGCTGGGTGACGCGGACCAGGCCGAAATCGGACGGGGTGTGCCCGCCCTTGGCCGAATCGGCGTGCGCGGCAACGGCTTCGAGCGCGGACACCCACAGGGCGGCGAACTCGGCGATCTCGGTGGCCGAGATCAGCGTGCTCGGGTAACCGATCTGCGCGGTCAGCTTGTCGCCCGCCACGATGGCGTTGATGTCGATCGGGGCCATGGCGGGCATGTCGGCGTCGTAGGAGCCCGCCAGGTCGGCCAGGTCGGCCGCCGGGATCCAGCCGAAGCCGCGCAGCGCCTCGGGCACGTCGCCCTCGTTGACCCGGCCCAGGTAGTTGAAGCTGACCTGGCCCGGCAGCTGCTTGGGCAGCTGCGCGGCGGTGTCGGAGTTCATGTAGCGCAGCAGGCCGTAACCGATGCCCTTGTCGGGCACGGAGAGCAGCTGCTCCTTGACCGTCTTGATGGCCCGGCCCATGGCCGCGCCGCCGGTGAGGGCGGCGTCCACGTCGATGCCGGACAGGTCGAAGCGCACCGGGAAGATCGCGGTGAACCAGCCGACCGTGCGCGACAGGTCCGCGCCCGGCACGACCTCTTCCTCACGGCCGTGGCCTTCGAGGCGGACGAGGGCAGACTTCTCCCCCAGACCCTTGCCGGCGCGGAACTTGGCCACCGCCAACGCGAGCGCGGTGAGCAGACCGTCGTTGACACCGCCGTGGAACAGCGCGGGCACGGTGGTCAGCAGCGAGCGGGTGGCCTCGGCCGACAGCTCGACGCGGTGCTTGACGATGGTCGAGGTGACGTCGACGGCCGGGTCCATGGCGCGCTCGGTGAGCAGCGGGTCCGGGCCCTCGACGACGCCGCGCCAGAACTCGAGTTCGGCGACGCGCTCGTCGGTGGCGGCCTCCCGCTCGAGGGCGTGCGCCCAGGTGCGCATGCTGGTGGCGGGGGCGACCAGCTCGGGGGTCTGTCCGGCGGACAGCTGACCCCAGGCGGCGACGAAGTCCGGCACCAGGATTCGCCAGGTGACGCCGTCGACCACGAGGTGGTGACCGGCGACGATCAGGCGGCCCGCGCGACTGTCGTCGGAGGGCTCCAGCCACACGAACCGGATGACCTGGCCCGCGGCCGGATCCAGCTTGTCGAGCGTGGCGTCCAGTGCGGCCGTGGCGATCTCGAACAGCTGTGCGTCGGTGGCGGCGGCATCGAACTCGGTGCGATCGATCAGCGAATCCGCGTCGATGGTTCCGGGAGCGGCGGTTTCGACGATCCAGTCCGCGTCCGGCACCCGGCGCAGGCGCGCCCGCAGCATGTCGTGGCGGTCGATGACCGCGCCGACGGTGGCGGCGATGCCCGCGCGGTCGATGCCGATCGGCAGTTCCAGCGCCATGGTCTGGTTGAAGCGGCCGAACTCGCCCGGTCGGCCCGCCATGAACCGCACCACCGGGGTCAGCGGCATGACACCCACGCCGCCGCCCGGGAGCTCGGTCAGCTGCGGGGCCGAATCGCCCTGGCTGTCCGAGGTTTCGGCGATCGCGGCCAGGCCGGACACGGTGCGCTGCTCGAACACGTCGCGCGGTGAGAACACCACGCCGCGCGCCTTGGCCCGCGACACCAGCTGGATGGAGACGATGGAGTCACCGCCGAGGGCGAAGAACGAGTCGTCGATGCCGACCCGCTCCAGGCCCAGCACCTCGGCGAACACCTCGGCGATGGTCTGCTCGAGGGTGTTGCGGGCGGCCCGGAAGACCACCTCGGTGGCGAAGACCGGCTCGGGCAGGGCCCGGCGGTCCAGCTTGCCGACCGGGGTCAGCGGCACCCGGTCGATGATCATCACCGAGGACGGCACCATGTACGCGGGCAGACGCTGCTCGACGTGCGCGGTCACCGCGGCCACGTCGATCGAATGCCCCGGCGTGGCAACCACGTACGACACCAGCGAAGTCGCGCCGGCGGCGTTCTTGTGGCCCACCGTGACCGCGAAGTCGACGGTCTCGTGCGAGGCCAGCGCCGCGTCGATCTCACCGAGCTCGATACGGAAACCGCGGACCTTCACCTGGAAGTCGGAGCGGCCGACGTACTCGACCAAGCCGTCCGGGGTCCAGCGCACCACGTCACCGGTGCGGTACATGCGCTCGCCGTCCACGTACGGGTTGGCGACGAAGCGGTCGGCGGTCAGGCCCGGCCGCGCGTGGTAGCCGCGCGCCAGCTGGATGCCCGACAGGTACAGCTCACCCGCGACACCCACCGGCACCGGGCGCAGGCGGTTGTCGAGGATCAGCGACTGCATGCCCCGGATGGGACCGCCGATGGTGACCAGGTCACCCGGCGTCAGCGCGTCGCTGATGTTGGTCATGATGGTGGTCTCGGTGGGGCCGTAGCCGTTGTGGAAGGCACGCATGGTGCCGTCCGCCAACGGAACCGCCCACTTCTCGACCAGATCGGCGGGCACCGCTTCACCACCGGCGACGAGCACGCGCAGCGAGTCCAGGCCCGCCGGTCCGAAGGTGGACAGCGCGGCCGGGGTGATGAACGCGTGGGTGGCGCGCTCGCGCTTGATCAGCTCGGCGAGTTCCTCGCCGCCGTAGGTGCCCGGCGGGACGACCACCAGGGTGCCGCCCTTGCCGATGGCGAGCAGGAATTCCAGCATCGACGCGTCGAACGAGGGCGACGCGAAATGCAGTGCGCGCGAGGAGGAGTCGAGCGCGTAGCGCTCGGCCTGCTCGACGGTGAAGTTGGCCAGGCCGGCGTGGGTGACCACGACGCCCTTCGGCACACCGGTGGAGCCGGAGGTGTAGATGACGTAGGCCGGGTGCTCCGGACGCAGCGGGCGCACCCGCTCGGCGGCGTCGATCGCGGTGTCCGCGAACGCTTCCAGGTCCAGTTCGTCCAGAACCAGCCACTCCACCGAGTCCGGCAGGTCCGCGCGCACCGAGGCCACGGTCAGACCGACCGGCGAACCGGAGTCGGTGACCATGTGAGCGATGCGGTCGGCCGGGTAGTTCGGGTCCACCGGCACGAAGGCCGCACCCGTCTTGGACACCGCCCATTCGGCGAAGTACGAGTCGTCCGAACGCGGGACGGCGACGGCGACCAGGTCCTCGGTGCCGATGCCGCGCTCGATGAGCAAGCGCGCCAGGCGGTTCGAGCGGGAGTCCAGCTCGCCGTAGGACAGACTCCGCCCCTCGAACACCACCGCGGGCGCGGCGGGATCGATGGCGACGGCGTCTGCGATCAGTTCCGGCAGGGTGCGCGCCGGGACGGCGGGCAGGCCGAAACGGGCCACCAGATCGGCACGTTCACCGGAATCGAGGATGTCGATCGCGCCGACACCGATCTCCGGGTTCGCGGCGACGGCCTCGAGCACCCGCACCCAGCGCTGCGCGAACCCGGCCGCGGTGGCCTCGTCGAACAGATCGGTGGCATAGGTCAGGGCCAGCGCCATGCCGGAGTCCTGCTCCGACAGCGTGAACTGCAGATCGAAGCGCGAGATGTTCTCGTCGAGATCCAGCGTGGAGACCGTCAGCCCCGGCAGCTCGATGGCGGTGCGGTCCAGGTTCTGGAAGGCCAGCATGACCTGGAACAGCGGGTTGCGGGCCTGCGAGCGCTCGGGCGCGAGCAGTTCCACCAGCCGCTCGAACGGCACGTCGGCATTGCCGAAGGCGTCGAGGTCGGTGTGGCGCACGCGATCGAGCAGGTCGGTGAACGACTCGCCGGGTTCGATGCCGGTGCGCAGCACCAGGGTGTTGACGAACATGCCGACCAGGTCGTCGAGCGCGGCCTCACCGCGACCGGCGACCGGGGTGCCGACCGCGATGTCGTCGCCACCGGACAGGCGGGCCAGCAGCACCGCCAGAGCGCTGTGCATCACCATGAACAGCGACGAACCACGCCGGCGGGCAACGTCTTCCAGCGCCGCGATGAGCTCGGGCGAGAGCGTCCGCTGCAGGGTCGCGCCGCGATGCGAGGCGATGGCCGGGCGCGGGCGGTCGGTGGGCAGGGCCAGCTCGTCGGGCACGCCGCCGAGCACGCGCTGCCAGTAGGCGACCTGGCGGGCCATGATCGAGGACGAATCCTCTTCCGAGCCCAGCACATCGCGCTGCCACAACGCGAAATCGGCGTACTGCACGGCCAGCGGGGCCCAGCCCGGCACCGCGCCCTGGGTGCGCGCGGTGTAGGCGACCATGACGTCGCGGGCCAGCGGGGACATCGAGAAACCGTCACCGGCGATGTGGTGCACGACGACCACGAGCACGTGCTCGGTGGCGACGGCGGTGCCGTCATCGGACTGCGCCTCGCCGCCCGCGCGGAACAGGCGGGCACGCAGCGGAACCTGCTCGGCCACATTGAAGCCCAGCGTGGCGAACGCGGTCACCGCGGCGGTGAGCTCGGCCGCCGCGACCGTGACCGGCCGCAGATCCAGGGCGATCTCCTCGGCCGGGACGACCACCTGCATCGGCGTGCCGCCGTGCTCGGGGTACTTGGTGCGCAGCGACTCGTGGCGGCGCACCACATCGGCGACCGCGAGTTCCAGTGCGGCGGTGTCGAGTTCACCGGTCAGGCGAATCGCCAGCGGCAGGTTGTAGGCCGCCGAGGAGGTGTCGTACTGGTTCAGGAACCACATGCGCTGCTGCGCGAACGACAGCGGCACCAGCTCGCCCGGAATCCGGGTGCGGGCGGTCAGTTTGGCGCGCGAGGCGCCGTCGGCGTGCGATTCGATGCGGGCCGCGAGGGCCTCGACCGTGGTGGCCTCGAACAGGGTGCGCACCGCGACCGTGGTGTCCAGGGCCGCGCCGATGCGCGACACGACACGGGTGGCGATGAGCGAGTTGCCGCCCAGGTCGAAGAAGTCGTCGTCCAGGCCGACCCGGTCCAGGCCGAGGACCTCGGCGAAGACGGCGGCGACCGTCTCCTGGGTCGGGGTCTCCGGCGCGCGGAAGGCGCGGGCCTGCGCGGCCGGAGCCGGCAGGGCGCGGCGGTCCAGCTTGCCGTTGACGGTCAGCGGGATCCGGTCCAGCACCACGACGGCCGACGGGACCATGTAGGCGGGCAGCAGTTCGGCGGCGCCGTCGCGGACGGCGTCCACGGCGGGCGCGACGCCGTCCTGCGGCACCACGTAGGCGACGATGCGCTGATCGCCCGGCTGGTCCTCGCGCACGATGACCGCGGTCTGCGCGACACCGTCCTGCGCCAGCACCGCGGACTCGATCTCACCGAGCTCGATGCGGAAGCCGCGGACCTTGACCTGGTCGTCGGCGCGGCCCAGGTATTCGAGCTCGCCGAAGCGGTTCCAGCGGGCCACGTCGCCGGAGCGGTACAGGCGGGTGCCCGGCGCGCCGAAGGGGCTGGCCACGAAGCGGGCCGCGGACAGGTCCGGCCGGCCCAGGTAGCCGCGCGCCAATTGCGCACCGGCGACGTACATCTCACCCGCGACGCCGACCGGCACCGGGTGCAGGCGGTCGTCGAGGACGTACACGCGCAGACCGGCGATGGCCCGGCCGACCACCGAACCGGTGGCGGCGGCGATGGTGTCGGCGTCGAGGACGCGCACCGACACGTGCACGGTGGTCTCGGTGATGCCGTACATGTTCACCAGGTACGGGGTGGAATCGCCGTGGCGGGCGACCCAATCCGAGAGGCGGCGCAGCTCGAGCGCCTCGCCGCCGAAGACCACGTAGCGCAGGGCCAGGTCCTGCTGGTCGCCCGCGGCCGCCGCGATGCGGTCGGCCTCGGCCAGCTGGTAGAAGGCCGACGGGGTCTGGTTGAGCACGGTGACCCGCTCGCGGCGCAGCAGCTCCAGGAACTGCTCGGGCGAACGCGAGACGTAGTAGTCGACCACGACGAGCTTGCCGCCGTAGAGCAGCGGACCCCAGAGTTCCCACACCGAGAAGTCGAAGGCGTAGGAGTGGAACAGCGTCCACACGTCGTCGGGTCCGAAGCCGAACTCGCGATCGGTGTTCGCCATCAGGCGCACCACGTTCCGGTGCGCGACCGCGACGCCCTTGGGGCGGCCGGTGGAACCGGAGGTGTAGATGACGTAGGCGACGTGGTCGGGGTGCAGCGCCGCGCGGCGGTCGGCATCGGTGACGGGGCCGTCGGCCGCGTCCACGATGTTCCCGGCTTCGAGCGAGAAGCCGTCCAGGAGCACGGTATTCAGCTCCGCCGGGAGCTCGACCTGCACGGTCGAGTCGGTGATCACGCTGGTGGGCTTCGCGTCCGAGAGCACGAAGGCGATGCGGTCGGCCGGGTAGGACGGATCGATCGGCACGTAACCCGCACCGGTCTTGATCACGGCCAGCAGCGCCACGACCAGATCGGCCGAACGCGGCAGCAGCACCGCGACCAGCGACTCCGGACCCGCGCCCTCACCGATCAGCCTGCGCGCCAGCACGTTCGCGCGGCGATCCAGCTCGAAGTAGGTGAGCTCCTCGTCGCCGAACCGCACCGCCACCCGGTCCGGGTTCGCGGCGACGGCCAGGTCGAACAGGCCCGAGATGGTGGCCTCGGACGCGGCGAACGGGCTCGCCAGCGCTTCGAGGGGGTTGGACAGGCGCTCGGCGGCGCCGCCCAGCGCGGCCAGGGCGGCGGCCTCGGGCGCGATGCCCGAAACGCCCTCGGCGACGGCGAGTTCGGCCTCGGCGACCGCGGCGCGCGCGGTCTCGGCCAGCTCCACGATGTCATCGCCCGCGGAGACCCAGTACTCGGCCACGTCGTGGCGTTCGGCCTCGCCCAGCAGATCGATATCGCCGATCAGGGCGGCCGGGTCCTCGGCGACGGCGCGCAGGATGCGGACCAGGCGCTCGGCGAAGGAGATGACGGTCTCGGCGTCGAACAGATCGGTCGCGTAGTTCCACGACAGCCCCAGCGAGCCGTCGGCGCGCTCGCTCACGGTGAGCTGCACGTCGAACTTGGCGGTGCCCGGGTCGAATTCGACGACCTCGAGGGCCAGGTCGGGCAGCTCGACGGCGGCCGCGTCCTTGGCGCCGGCGGCCTCGAAGGTCAGCGCCACCTGGAACAGCGGATGGTGCGCCTGCGAGCGGACCGGGCTGAGCACGTCGACGAGCCGCTCGAACGGCACGTCGGCGTGCGCGAAGGCGGCCAGGTCGGTGCGGCGCACCTGGGCGAGCAGGTCGCGGAACGCCGCGTCCGGCCGCACCTCGCTGCGCAGCACCAGGGTGTTGACGAACATGCCGACCACGTCGTCGAGGGCGCGTTCGCCGCGACCCGCGATCGGGGTGCCGATGGCGATGTCGGTGGCCCGCGACAGGCGCGCGGACCAGGCCGCGAGCGCCGCGTGGACCAGCATGAACAGGGTGACGTCGTGTTCGCGGGCCACGCCGGTGAGAGCGCGGTGCAGCTCGGCGTCGATCGAGAAGTCGTGCACGCCACCGGCATTGGTGGCGACCTCGGGCCGCGGCCGGTCGGCGGGCAGCTCGAGCTGCTCGGGCAGGTCGGCCAGCTGGGTGGTCCAGTAGGCGAGCTGCTGGGCGGCGAGGGACTCGGGATCGGTCTCCGCGCCGAGGATCTCGCGCTGCCACAGCGTGTAGTCGGCGTACTGCACCGGCAGCGGCGACCAGGCCGGGGCCTCGCCGGTCGCGCGGGACAGGTAGGCGGCGACCACGTCGCGCAGCAGCGGGCGCAGCGAGGCGCCGTCGGCGCTGATGTGGTGCAGCACCAGCACCAGCACGTGTTCGGTCTCGCTGAGGCTCAGCACCGTGGCGCGGAACGGCAGTTCGCGGGTGACGTCGAAGAAGACGCTCGCGAGCTGCGTGATGCGCGCGGTCAGGTCGGCCGCGGTGACGGATTCGGTCCGCACCTCGAAGTCGATCTCGGACAGCGGCAGGACGCGCTGGTAGCCGTCGCCCTCGACCTCGGGGTAGATGGTGCGCAGCGACTCGTGCCGGGCCAGCACATCGCCGAGGGCGGCGGTGAAGGCCGCCGGATCGATGGCGCCGGTGAGCTTCAGCGCCACCGGGATGTTGTTGACCGCGGTGCGGTTGTCGAAGCGGTTCAGGAACCACATGCGCTGCTGCGCCAGCGACAGCGGCACCAGCTCCGGGCGCTCCTGGGCGACCAGGGCCGCCCGCGCGCCGGTGCCGACGCGCGATTCCAGCTGCGCGGCGAGGGAAGCCACGGTCGAGGCCTCGAACAGCGCGCGCAGCGGGATGTCGGCGTCGAGCGCCGCGGACAGGCGCGCGATCACCTGGGTGGCGATCAGCGAGTTGCCGCCCAGCTCGAAGAAGTCGTCGTCCAGGCCGACCCGGTCCAGGCCGAGCACGTCGGCGATGGTCCCGGCCACCGTCTGCTGCACCGGGGTGGCCGGGGCGCGGAAGGTCTTGGCGGCGAAGGTCGGCGCGGGCAGCTGCTTGCGGTCCAGCTTGCCGGAGGCGTTGAGCGGGAAGGCGTCCAGCACCATGAAGGCGGCCGGAACCATGTAGGCCGGAAGCTGTTCGGAGAGAACGTCCTTCACAGCGTCGACGTCGATGTTCCCGTCGGCGGCGATCAGGTAGGCGACCAGCTGATCGCCGGTGCGCTCGTCGTGGCGCACCACGACCACGGCCTGCGCGACGGCGGGCAGCGCGGTGAGCGCGGACTCGATCTCGCCGAGCTCGATGCGCAGACCGCGCAGCTTCACCTGGAAGTCGGTGCGGCCCAGGTATTCCAGCTCGCCATTGCCGGTCCAGGTGACGAGGTCACCGGTGCGGTACATGCGCGCGCCGTCGCCGAAGGGGTTGGCCACGAAGCGATCCGCGGTCAGGTCGGGGCGGGCCACATAACCGGTGGCCAGCTGGTCACCCGCGAGATAGAGCTCACCCGCGACACCCACCGGAACCGGGTTGAGGCGCGAATCCAGCACGTACACCTGGGTGTTGAAGACCGGCGCGCCGATCGGCACCGAGGTGATGTCGGAGTCGACGACCTCGTGGAAGGTCACGTCGACCGCGGCCTCGGTGGGGCCGTACAGGTTGTGCAGGCGCGCGCCGGTCAACTGGCGCAGCTTCTGCGCGGTCGGCGCGGGCAGGCCCTCACCGGAGGCGAAGACATTGGTGAGCGGCAGCTGGAGCTCGGCGGGTGCTGCCTTACCCAATTCGCCGACTATTTCAGGTGTTCCAGCCGCGGTGAGCGACGAGACGAATACGGCCAACATAGACGGCACGAAGTGGGTGACCGTCACGCCCTCGCGGACGATGATCTCGGCCAGGTAGGCCGGGTCGCGGTGGCCGTCCGGCTTGGCGACCACCAGGCGCGCGCCGACCTGCAAGGGCCAGAAGAACTCCCACACCGACACGTCGAAGGTGGCCGGGGTCTTCTGCAGCACCACGTCGTAGGCGGCCAGGCCGTACTGGGCGTGCATCCACACCAGGCGGTTGACAATGGCCGCGTGGCTCACGGCCACACCCTTGGGGCGGCCGGTGGAGCCGGACGTGAAGATCACGTAGGCGGTATTGCCCGGGCGCAGCGGCGAGCGGCGCTCGGTGTCGGCGACCGGGGTGTCGGCGAAGGCCGCCAGGTCCAGCTCGTCGATCCGAACCTGGCGCGCGTCAACGCCTTCCATATCGTCACCGGAGGTGAGCACGCAGACCGGCCGCGCGGTCTCGAGGATGTACTGGGTGCGCTCGGCCGGGTGGTCCGGATCCAGCGGCACGTACGCGCCACCGGCGACGGCGACGGCGTACATGCCCGCGACCAGGTCGATGGAGCGACGCATGCCCAGCGCCACAAAGGATTCCGGTCCGACGCCCTCGGCGATGAGCCAGCGCGCCAGCTTGCGCACGCGGGCCGCGAACTCGGCGTAGGACAGACTTGTCCCCTCGAAGGTGACCGCCGTCGCGTCGGGAGTCAGCGCGACCTGCGCTTCGAACAGCGAGACCAGGGTCGCGGCCGCGCCCTCTTCGATCTCGGGCAGCGCGGTGTCGAGCTCGAACGCGGTCTCGTTCCAGCCGACCAGCAGCTGCCGGCGCTCGGTCTCGCTCAGCAGCTCGACATCGCCGACCAGCTGGGTCGGGTCCGCGGCGAGGGCGGTGAGCATGGCGACGAAGCGCTGCGCGAACACATCGGCGTACCGCGCGTCGAAAAGGTCGGTGGCGTAGACGAGTTCGGCATCCATGGCAGCGGTGTCCGATTCGCGGCCCGCCGCGGCGCCATCGACGACCTCACTCAGCGTCATCTGCAGGTCGAACTTGGCCGACTGCTGGTCGATGGCCAGCTCGGCCACGCTCAGGCCCGGCAGTTCCAGCGAGGCGCGGCCCAGGTTCTGGAACGACAGCATCACCTGGAACAGCGGGTGGCGCGCCTGCGAGCGGGCCGGGTTGAGCACCTCGACCAGGCGCTCGAACGGCACGTCCGCGTGAGCGAAGGCCTGCAGGTCGCGCTCGCGCACGGTCTTCAGCAGGTCGGTGAAGCTCGCGCCGGTGTCCACCGGCGACCGCAGCACCAGGGTGTTGACGAACATGCCGACCAGGTCGTCGAGCGCCTGCTCGCCACGGCCCGCGACCGGGATGCCGACCGCGATGTCGTCGGTGCCGCTCAGGCGGGCCAGCAGCGCGGCGAAAGCGCTGTGCACCACCATGAACAGGGTGGTGCCGTTGGCCTGCGCCACCCGGTTCAGTCCGGCGATCAGCTCGCCCGGCACCTGGAACCGGTGGGTGCCCGCGTCGTAGGAGGCGACGGCCGGACGCGGCGTGGTGGACAGGCGCAGCTCGTCCGGCAGACCGGAGAGCGTCTCGCGCCAGTAGTCCAGCTGCTCGGTGATGAGCGAGCGCGGGTCCTCCTCGGACCCCAGGGTCTCCCGCTGCCACAGCGCGTAATCCGCGTACTGCACCGGCAGTTCGGTCCAGCCGGGGGTCTCGCCCTGGCTGCGCGCGATATAGGCGGTCATCAGGTCGCGGACCAGCGGCGTCATCGAGAAGCCGTCGGCGGCGATGTGATGCGCCACCAGGACCAGCACGTGCTCGTCGGCCGCGAGGCGGTAGGCGCGCAGGCGCACCGCGGTCTCGGTGGTGACGTCGAAGCCCTGCGCCGCGAACGCGTAGACCGCGGCGAACAGCTCACCCTCGGTCACGTCCAGCACGTCCAGCTCCGGAATGGCACGGCCGGTGGGCAGCACCTTCTGGTAGGCGACGCCCTCGTGCGACGGGTACAGGGTGCGCAGCGACTCGTGGCGCGCCATCACGTCGGCGATCGCGCCGCGCATGGCGTCGAGATCCAGTGCGCCGGTGAGCCGGACGGCCGCCGGGATGTTGTTGGCGGCCGATTCGGGATCGAACCGGTTGAGGAACCACATGCGCTGCTGCGCGAGCGACAGCGGCGGGTATTCGGGCCGGGTGCGGACCGTGAGCGCCTGGCGCACACCGGTTCCCGCGTGCGACTCCACCCGCGCGGCCAGCGCGGCCACGGTCGGGGCCTCGAACAGCACGCGCACACCGATCTCGGCGTTCAGCGCGGCCGCCAGGCGGGCCACCACCTGCGTGGCGACCAGCGAGTTGCCGCCCAGCTCGAAGAAGTCGTCGTCCACGCCCACGCGCTCGGCGCCGAGCAGATCGGCGAAGATCTGCGCGATGATCTCCTCGATCGGGGTCGAGGGGGCGCGGAAACGCTTGGCCTCGAACACCGGGGCGGGCAGGGCCTTGCGGTCCAGCTTGCCGGAGGCGTTGACCGGGAAGGCGTCCAGCACCACGAGCGCCGCCGGAACCATGTAGGCGGGCAGCGAGGCGCTCAGCGCGGCCTTGACCCCGTCGACGTCGACAACCGCGTCGGGCTCGCGGACCACGTAACCCACGAGCTGGTCGCCCGCGTGCGCATCGGTGCGGACCACCACGACGGACTGGGCGATGCCCGGCTGCGCCAGCAGCGCCGCCTCGATCTCACCCAGCTCGATGCGCAGACCACGCAGCTTCACCTGGAAGTCGGTGCGGCCCAGGTAGTTCAGTTCCCCGTCGGCGGTCCAGGAGACCAGGTCGCCGGTGCGGTACATGCGGTCGCCGGAGACGAACGGGTTGGCCACGAAACGGTCCGCGGACAGGTCCGGGCGGCCCAGGTAACCGCGCGCGAGCTGATCGCCCGCGAGATAGAGCTCACCCGCGACACCCGGCGCGACCGGGTGCAGACGGGCGTCGAGGACGTAGGTCTCGGTGTTCCACACCGGACGGCCGATCGGCACGAAGACGGTGTCGGCGTCCACGACCTCGTGATAGGTGACGTCGACGGCCGCTTCGGTCGGGCCGTACAGGTTGTGCAGGCGCGCGCCGGTCAGCTCGCGCAGCTTCTGCGCGGTCGGCGCGGGCAGCGCCTCACCGGAGGCGAACACCTGACGCAAACGCGGTGCGGCGGTGGCGGAATCGCCGCCGTCGGTGCCGAGGGTGGCGACGAAGACCGACAGCATCGACGGCACGAAGTGCGCCGTGGTGATGCCGGCCTCCGCGATGACGTGGGCCAGGTAGACCGGGTCGCGGTGCCCGTCCGGCTTGGCGACCACCAGCCGCGCGCCGGTCTGCAAGGGCCAGAAGAACTCCCACACCGACACGTCGAAGGTCGCCGGAGTCTTCTGCAGCACCGCGTCGTTCGCGTCGATCGGGTACTCGTGCTGCATCCACAGCAGGCGGTTCACGATCGCGCCGTGCTCGACGGCCACGCCCTTGGGGCGGCCGGTCGAACCGGAGGTGAAGATCACGTAGGCGGTGTGCTCGGGCCGGATCGCCTGTCCGCGTTCGGCATCCGTGATCGGCGCGTCGGAGTAGGTGTCCAGGTTCAGGGTGTCGACTTCGAGCACCGGCACATTGCGGCCGGTCACGAAGTCGTCGCGGCCGGTGGTCAGGATGGCGACCGGGCGCGCGGTGTCGAGCACGTAGTCGATGCGCTCCATCGGCTGGTCCGGGTCCAGCGGCACGTACGCGCCACCGGCCTCCAGCACCGCGTACATGGCCACGACCAGATCCAGCGAACGCCGGATCGCCAGGGCCACCGGCGATTCCGCGGTGACGCCCTGGGCGATGAGCTTGCGGGCCAGCTTGTGCACCCGCGCCGCGAACTCGGCGTAGGACAGAGCTGTCCCCTCGAATTCCAGGGCAGGCGCATCGGGGCTGGTCAGGGCCTGGGCCTCGAACAGCGAGACCAGCGTGGCGGCCTCGCCCTCCGGCAGCGCGGGCAGCACCGAGGCGAGGTTGAACGACGTGTCGTTCCAGCCGTCCAGCACCTGATCGCGCTCGCCGGCGACCAGCAGGTCGATATCGCCGAGCGGCCGATCCGGGTGCGCGACAACGGCTTCCAGGATCAGGTCCAGTCGCCGCGCGAACGCCGCGATGGTGGGCTCGTCGAACAGGTCCAGCGCGTAGGAGATCTCGGCCGACATGCCGGCGTGCTCGCCGTGGTCGTCCTGCGCCTCCTGCAGGGTCAGCTGCAGGTCGAACTTGGCCAGACGGGCGTCGTAATCGATGCCGTTGACCGAGAGGCCGGGCAGTTCCAGGCTGGCCTGCCGGGTGTTCTGGAAGGTCAGCATGACCTGGAACAGCGGGTGGCGGGCCTGCGAACGCGCCGGGTTGATGACCTCGACCAGGCGCTCGAACGGCACGTCCGCGTGGGCGAAGGCGTGCAGGTCGGTGTCGCGGGACCGGGCCAGCAGGTCGGCGAAGGTCTCCGAGCCGTCCACCTCGGTGCGCAGCACCAGGGTGTTGACGAACATGCCGATCAGGTCGTCCAGGGCGGCCTCACCGCGGCCGTGCACCGGGGTGCCGATCGCGATGTCGGAGGTGCCCGACAGGCGGGCCAGCAGCACCGCGAGCGCGGAGTGCATGACCATGAACAGCGAGGCGTTGTGCCGGCGGCCCAGATCCATCAGCGCCTGCTGGGTTTCGGCGGAGATGGCGAACGGGTAGGTGCCACCCTGGTAGCTGGCCACGGCCGGACGCTGCCGGTCGGCGGGCAGCACCAGCTCGTCGGGCAGGTCGGCCAGGGCCTCGGTCCAGTAGCGGATCTGCTTGGAGATCAGCGCGTCCGGATCGTCCTCGGAGCCGAGCACCTCACGCTGCCACAGCGCGTAATCGGCGTACTGCACCGGCAGTTCCGCCCAGGCCGGGGCCTCCCACGAGGTGCGGGCCGCGTAGGCGACCATGACGTCGCGGGCCAGCGGGCCCATGGACCAGCCGTCGGCGCTGATGTGGTGGACCACCATGCCGAGGATGTACTCGGTGTCGCTGATCTCGAAAAGCGCCGCGTGCAAAGGCACTTCGCCGGTGACGTCGAAGGCCATGGTGGCCAGCTCGACCAGGTGGTCGATCAGATTGGCCTCGGTGACCGGCACCGGGGTCAGGTCCGGCACGATCTGCGCGGCGTCGAGCACCCGCTGCACCGGGCCGTGCGTGGTCTCCGGGAAGACGGTGCGCAGCGACTCGTGGCGGTCGATCACGTCGATGACCGCGACCTGCAGCGCCGCGATGTCGAGCTCACCGGAGAGCCGGATGGCGACCGGGATGTTGTTGACCGCCGAGGCGGTGTCGAAGCGGTTCAGGAACCACATGCGCTGCTGCGCGAGGGAAAGCGGAACCTCGGCGGGCCGTTCACGCGCCACCAGGGCCTTGCGGCCGCCGTCGCCGACATGCGATTCCACGCGGGCCGCCAGGGCCTCCACGGTGGCCGCCTCGAACAGCATGCGCACCGGCACGCGGGTGTCCAGGGCGGTGCCCAGGCGGGTCGCCACCTGGGTCGCGATCAGCGAGTTGCCGCCCAGCTCGAAGAAGTCGTCGTCGACGCCGACGCGGGCGATGCCCAGCACCTCGCCGAAGATCTGGGCGATGATCTCCTCGATCGGGGTGGTCGGCGCGCGGAATTCGCGCACCTCGAATCGCGGCGTCGGCAGCGCCTTGCGATCCAGCTTGCCGGAGGCGTTGAGCGGGAACGCGTCCAGCACCATGATCGAGCCCGGCACCATGTACGCGGGCAGGGTGCGCTGCAGCGAGGTCTTGACCCCGTCCAGATCCACCGGGCCGCGGGTCACGATGTAGGCGACCAGCTGATCGCCGGCCACGGTGTCGACGACCAGCACCACGGCCTGCTGCACCTTGGGGTGGTCCAGCAGCGCGGTCTCGATCTCACCCAGCTCGATGCGCTGACCGCGGAACTTCACCTGGAAGTCGGTGCGGCCGATGTAATCGATGACGCCCGGGTCGTTGTGGTTCCAGCGCACCAGGTCACCGGTGCGGTACAGCCGTGATCCCGGCTCGCCGTAGGGGTTGGCGACGAAACGCTCGGCGGACAGGTCGGGGCGGCCGAAGTAGCCGCGCGCCACCTGGACACCGCCGAGGTACAGCTCACCCGGGACGCCCGCGGGCACCGGGCGCAGGCCCTCGTCGAGCACATAGGTCTGCGCGTTCCACACCGGGCGGCCGATCGGCACCGAGGTGACCACCGGCGCGTCGATGGCGGCGGCGGTGGCGTGCACGGTGAACTCGGTCGGGCCGTAGAGGTTGTGCACGGCCGCGGTGGAGAAGCGGCGGAACGCGGTCACGGTGGCGGGCGGCAGCGCCTCACCGGCGACCAGAACCGCACGCAGGGACAGGCATTCGGACGCCGAGGCGGTCGAGGCGAACACGCTCAGCATGGACGGCACGAACGAGGTCATGGTGACCCGGTGACGTCCGATGACCTCCGAGAGGTACATCGGGTCACGGTGGCCGTCCGGCGCGGCGATGACCTGCTGCGCGCCGACCGCCAGCGAACCGAACAGCTCCCACACCGACACGTCGAAGGTGACCGGCGTCTTCTGCAGGATCACATCGGTGTCGTCGATGCCGTATTCGGCGGTGATCCAGGCGATCTGGTTGAGCACCGCGGCGTGCGGGATGGCCACGCCCTTGGGGCGGCCGGTCGAGCCGGAGGTGAACAGCACGTAGGCGGCATTGTCCGGGCGCAGCGGCGCGAGCCGGTCCGCGTCGGTGACCGGAGCGTCGCCGTAATCCCCGAGATCGAGCGAATCCAGCTGCAGCACCGGGCAATCCGAGGATTCCACGGCGTCGTCGACGGTGGTCAGCAGCACCACCGGCTCGGCGGTGCGCAGCACGTAATCGGTGCGCTCGGCCGGGTGGTCCGGATCGATCGGCACGTAGCCGCCGCCCGCGGTGAGGGTGGCGTAGATGGCGACCAGCATGTCCACCGAGCGGCGGATACCCACCGCCACCAGGGACTCCGGGCCGACGCCGGTGTCGATGAGCTTGCGCGCCAGGCGGTTCACCCGGGCGGAGAACTCGGCGTAGGTCAGCTCCTCGGCGGGGCCGAACATGCTGCCGCTGCGCTCGCCCGGATCGAAGATCAGGGCGGTGGCGTCCGGGCGGATCCGGACCTGCTGTTCGAACAGGTCGAGAACCGTAGCCGCGCCGCGCAGTTCGCGCGCGGTGCGGTTCCAGGTGCGCAGGACGGTCTCGCGCTCACCGGCGTCCAGGACGTCGATATCGCGGACCACGGTGTCCGGGGCGGCCACGGCGGTCTCGAGCACGCGCAGGTAGCGGTGCCCGAACTCGGCGACGGTCGACGCGTCGAACAGGTCGGTGGCGTAGGACAGGATCACCGACAGCCCGCCGGGCTCGCCGCCCAGGCCGCGCTGCTCGGTCAGCGTCCACTGCAGGTCGAACTTGGCGATGTCGACCTCGAGCTCGTCCGCGGAGACGGTGAGGCCGGGCAGCTCCATCGAGCCGTGCGACATCTCCTGGAACGACAGCATGACCTGGAACAGCGGGTGCCGGGCCTGCGAACGGGTCGGGTTGAGCACCTCGACCAGTCGCTCGAACGGGACATCGGTATTGGCGAAGGCCGCCAGATCGGTCTCCCGGGTGCGGGCCAGGAAGTCGGTGAAGCGTTCGGCCCCATCCACTTCCGAGCGCAGCACCAGGGTGTTGACGAACATGCCGATCAGGTCGTCGAGGGCCTGCTCACCGCGACCGGCGACCGGGGTGCCGATCGCGATATCGCTGGTGCCCGACAGGCGGGCCAGCAGCACGGCCAGCGCGCTGTGCATGACCATGAACAGCGAGACACCCTGGGCGCGAGCCAATCCCGCGAGCCGGACGTGCAGCTCGGCCGGGATCTCGAAGGTGACGCGGGAACCGTGGAAGCTCTGCACCGGCGGCCGCGGGCGATCCGCCGGCAGGTCCAGCTGATCCGGCAGCCCGGCCAGCGCCGTCCGCCAGTAGTCGTTCTGGCGCGCGGCCATGGAGTCGGCGTCGGATTCCGAGCCGAGCAGCTCCCGCTGCCAGATGCTGAAGTCCTGGTACTGCACCGGCAGCGGCGCCCACGCGGGCTCCTGACCGGCGACCCGGGCCAGGTAGGCGGCGGTCATATCGCGCGAGAGCGGACCGAAGGAGAAACCGTCGGCCGCGATGTGGTGCACCACGAACGCGACCGCGAGATCCAGTTCGGAGTCGTCGGCGGCGGCATGGCGGCCGGTCTCGGCGGTGGCGGACGCGGCGACGCGGAACACTCGCACGCGGATCGGCAGCTGGGTGGAGACGTCGAAGCCCGCCGAGGCGAACTGCGCCAGCGCGCCGCGCAATTCACTCTCGGCGAGGTCGTGCACCTCGATGCCGAGATCCACCTCGTCCATCGGCAGCACCTGCTGGAAGCCGCCGTCACCGGACTCGGGGAAGATGGTGCGCAGCGACTCCTGACGAGCCACCACGTCGGTCAGCGCCAGCTGCAGCGCCTCGATGTCGACCTGCCCGCGCAACCGCACCACGAACGGCAGGTTGTAGGTCGGGACGTTCGGGTCGAACTGGTTGAGGAACCACATGCGCTGCTGCGCCAGCGACAGCGGCACCCGGTCCGGACGCGGCTGCGCCACCAACGGCGGGCGCGAGACGTCGGCGGGCCCAGCGGCTTCCACGCGCGCGGCCAGCCCGGCCACGGTCGGGGTCTCGAACAGCGCGCGCACACCCAGGCGAGTGCTGAACGCGGCCGAGATGCGGGCCACCACCTGGGTGGCGACCAGCGAGTTGCCGCCCAGATCGAAGAAATTGTCGTCGACGCCGACCCGGTCGTGGCCGAGCACATCGGCGAACACGCCCGCCACGATCTCCTCGGCGGCGGTGCGCGGGGCGCGGTACCCGGCGGCGTCCGCGCTGAACACCGGCTCCGGCAGAGCCTTGCGGTCCAGCTTGCCGGAGGTGTTGAGCGGGAACGCCTCCAGCACCATGATCGAGGCCGGGACCATGTAGGTCGGCAGCTTCTCGGCGGCGAAACGGGTCAGCTCGGCCGGGTCGATGGACTGGCCGGGGACCGGCACCACGTAGGCGACCAGCTGCTGGCCGGTGGCGGTGTCCATGACCAGCACGGCGGCCTGGCTGACGGTCGGGTGCGCGAGCAGGTCGGTCTCGATCTCACCGAGCTCGATGCGCTGACCGCGGAACTTCACCTGGAAGTCGGTACGGCCGATGTACTCCAGCGCTCCGGAGTCGTTCCAGCGCACCAGGTCACCGGTGCGGTACATGCGCTCGCCGGTGGCCGACAGCGGATTCGCGACGAAGCGGTCCGAGGTCAGGTCGGGGCGGCCCTTGTAGCCGCGCGCCAGCTGGCGGCCCGCCAGATAGAGCTCACCCGCGGCGCCGATGGCGGCCGGCCGCAGATGCGAATCCAGCACATAGACTTCGACATTCCACTCGGGCACACCGATCGGCACCGTGACGGTGTCGGCGGCGGTGTTCTCCCAGTAGGTGACCGAGACCGCGGCCTCGGTGGGGCCGTACAGGTTGTGCAGTCCGGCCGAGGTGATCTCGCGGAAGCCCGCACCGGTCTCCGGCGGCAGCGCCTCACCGATCACGAAGACGTACTTCAGCGACGCGCACTGGGCGCGGGTGGCGTGCGCGACGAACACCGTCAGCATGGACGGCACGAAGTCGGTGACCGTGACGCCGTGGCGCTCGATCATCTCCGCCACGTACAGCGGATCGCGGTGACCGTCCGGAGTGGCCACGATCAGCTTCGCGCCGACCAGCAGCGGCATGAAGTAGCCCCACAGCGACACGTCGAAGGTGGTGGCCGTCTTCTGCAGGTACACATCGTCTTCGGTCATCGGATACTCGTCGAGCATCCACAGTTCCTGGTTGACGATGGCGTGGTGGGTGACCGCGACGCCCTTGGGGCGGCCGGTCGAACCCGAGGTGTAGATGACGTAGGCGGTGTTGTCCGGGCGCAGTGGCGCGCGGCGGTCCGCGTCGGTCACCGGCTCGGCGGAGAACCCGGAGACGTCGAGGGTGTCGATCTCCAAGCGCCGCACGGACTCCGGCAGCTCGAGCTCGTCGCGGGCGGTGGTCAGTACACAGACCGGTGCCGCGGACTCGAGGATGTAGGCGGTGCGGTCGGCCGGATGATCGGGGTCGATCGGCACGTACGCGCCACCGGCGCGCAGCACCGCGTGCATGCCCACGACCAGCTCCAGCGAACGCCGCATGCCCAGGGCGACCAGCGATTCCGGGCCGACGCCGTCCGCGATCAGGAAACGCGCCAAGCGGTTGACCCGCTCGCCGAACTCGGCGTAGGTGAGCCGCTCGCCCTCGAACTCGACGGCCACATTGTCCGGGGTCAGCGGAATCTGCTTGTCCAGCAACGCGGGCAGCGTGGTGACCGGCACCTCGTGCGCGGCGGAGTTCCACTCCACCAGGGTGCGGGTGCGCTCGGCCGCGGTGGTGATGGGCAGGCCCCACACCGGCTGCTCCGCCTCCGCCGCCAGGAAGCGGTCGAAGAACTCCAGGAAACGCGCGTGGTGGCTGCGGGTCTCCTGATCGGAGTACAGGTTGGGGTTGGTCTCGAAGTCGATGTGGTTCCGGGTGCCCTTCACCGACTGGTAGAAGTTGACGCCCAGGTCCTCGATGGAACCGGTGGACAGCACGCTGTACTCGCCGGTGATGTCGCCGAGCACGACCTCGTTGTGGAACAACATGATGTTGACCCACGGGCCGAAGAACTGCGAGCCGACCTCGCCGCCGGAGAAGTCACCCGAGATGTCGCGCTTGATGTCCTCGGCCCGGTAGCGCTGGTGCCGCAGGGCGCCCGAGACGGCGACCGTCACCTGCGACAGCAGGTCGGCCACGGTGGAGTCGTGGCCCACGCGCAGCCGCAGCGGCACGATGTTCGAGGCCGCGCCACCCGAGCGGCGCATGATGGCCGTCGTCCGCGCGGTCACCGGGAGGCTGAGGATGACATCGGTGTTGCCGGTCCACTGCGCGAGGTAGGCGGCGAAACCGGCGATGAGCAGACCCGCGGGCGAGTTCTCGTGCCGCGCCACGGCCTGATCCAGCAGCGAGGCCTGATCGTCGGTGAGCGCGCCGGTGGCGATGCGGTTGGTCGCGGCCGGCGGCGCCGAGCGGCCGACCAGGCTGGTGCCGTCCTCGAGGCCGGCGACCCGCTCGGCCCAGTACTCCTTGTCGGACTTGAAACGGCTGGACTCGCGGTAGGCGAATTCCTGCTCGACCAGGGTGGGCAGATCGGTCAGCTTGTGCGGGGCGGGCTCGGCGCCGCGGACGAACGCGGTGTAGACCTCGGCGACCCGGGTCATGTAGGTGACCGCGCCGAAACCGTCCAGCACGATGTGGTGGATGCGGGCGTACCAGTAGTAGTGCCCGTCGGCCAGCTTGATCATGGCCGTGCGGATCAGGCGGTCGCGGGTGAGCTCCAGCGGGGCGCTGTAGTCGGCGCGCATCCAGGCCTGGGCGGCGGTGGCCGGGTCGGCCTCGCCGGTCAGGTCGACGTGGTAGATGGTGCGGTCCAGGGAGTGGTCCACCATCTGCATGGGCTCGCCGTCACGTTCGACGATGCGCAGGAAGCCGGAACCGAACTCCTCCGACGCCCGGACCATGGCGCGGTCGAGCAACTCGAGGTCGAGTTCCCCGCGCAGCTCCACGAACTGGGCGATATTGATCGGAACCTGCGGGTCCAGGTGCTGGGCATACCAGATGCCGAGCTGCGCCGGCGACAGCGGGAAAAGCTCGCCCGATCCCGGTGCGATTTCGCTGCCAGCTTCGCCGATGCCGCCGAAATCCAGCCGGTCCAACCCAAACCTCGCTTCCGGAACACCACGATCGCAGCGTTCCCCGCCGAAAAACCCGAACAGGACGCCATCGCTGCTGTGAGCGTGGCGTCCGGCGTTCGGGGCTTACTTCACCGTATTGAGACTCCCTGGGAGGTATCCCCCCAGCTGGCCGATCTTGTTACATGGGCGCGACCACACCCCCCGGCCATTGCCGGGTCGAAGACGCAATCTTGGTGACGGACACTCGGTCCAATCTACCGTCAGCGTGCAAGCCGGAACCAGAAAGGGCCATAGCCGTCGGCTATCCACCCATTTCGCTGTTTCACCCAGTGATATGCGACCTATCGCGACCAGGGTCGTACAGGTGGGACTGCGCGCAATCGATGCTCTCGGCCAGCGCCGGACCGACCAGGATGACGGCCGCCTGCCGCAGCCCCGCCGCCTCCACCCGATCCGCGATATCGGCCAGGGTGCCCCGGAGAACCCGCTGTTCGGGCTGCGTCGCGCGATACACGACGGCCACCGGGCACCCGGCGCCGTAGTCGGCGGTCAGCTCCTGCGCGAGCGTCCGGATCCGGGTGATGGCCAGGTGCAGCACCAGCGTGGCCCGGGTGCGGGCGAAGTTGGCGAGCGCCTCCGATTCGGGCATAGCCGTCGAACGCGCATGTGTCCGAGTCAACACCACCGACTGCACCTGTTCGGGCACAGTCAGTTCCGTCCCGAGCAAGGCCGCGGCGGCCGCGTACGCGGGCACCCCCGGCGTCACGTCCCACGGAATCCCGAGCGCGTCGAGCCGGCGCTTCTGCTCGGTGAGCGCCGAATAGAGCGAGGGGTCGCCCGAGCACAGCCGCGCGACATCCTTGCCTTCGGCGTGCGCTCGCGCGCAGTGCGCGACGATCTCGTCCAGATCCAGCTTCTGGGTGTCGATCAACTCCGCGTCCGGCGCGCAGTACGCCAGCACCTCCGGATCCAGATACGTCCCCGCGTACAGGCACACCGGCGACCGGCGCAGCAGTTCGACCGCGCGCACGGTCAGCAGATCCGCCGCTCCCGGCCCGGCCCCGATGAAGTGCACTGTCATCGGCCGAGTCTCGCACACCCGCTCAGGCGAACCGACCGACCGCCACCAGAGCCAGACCCACCGCCGCGACCGGCGTCAGCACCTTCGCGATCCCCGTGGCCCACGGCAGCACCACCCCCAGGCCGCCCAGGATCTCCACGATCCCGATCCCCCGCACCGCGTTCTGCGACAGGTCGTCCACCCACGGCATCCCGCCGCGCAGCGTGTCCTTCTCGATCGCCGCCTTCGCGACGCCCCCGAGCACGAACGACGCCGCGAGCACGATCTGCCCGATCCACAGCCAGGTGTTCATTGGTCCTTCTCCTTGTCGTACATCCAGCTCGCGGCAACAGAATCCGCGACCCGGTCGATCAGCGCCCGATCCCCCTGCCCACCGAGCATGGTGAGCCAGAGGAAGACCGGTCCCGCGAATTGCGCGTGCGCCCAATCCAAGTCGGGCAGCCCGGCCAGATCCCCTTCCGTAATCGGAGGTTTCAGCCGCTGACCTTGAAATCGGCGAGCACCTTGGTGGGGAAGAGCCGGACGACGAGCTCGCCGGGGACGCCGTTGCGCTTGCCGAACTCCTCGGCGCGGTCCGCGCCCATGTAGCGGGCGGCGATATCGGTGGCGGTGCGAATGAGGTCCCCGGGCTCTTCGGAGACCTCGGTCACGCCCTGCACCTGAACGAAAGAGTATGGGGGCTCGGCCACATCGACGCAGAGGGTGACACGGCCGTCACGCAGGATCGAGCGGCCCTTGGCGGTGTCCTTGCCGGTGTTGAAGACGATGACGTCGCCGTCGAGGACGAACCAGATCGGGGCGACCAGGGGGCGGCCGTCGGCGGCCACGAAGGCCAGCTTGCCGGTGCGGGTGCCCGCGCTCAGAAACTCGCGTACTCGGGAATCGGAGAGTGAGGCCATAGCGGACACCGTACGACGCTCAGCCGTGCATGCCCCGGAGGCGGGCGATCTGAGTTTTGCTGAGCTCCTGAGCCTTTCGCATGTGCAGGATGATCGCCTCGAGTTCGGCGTCGGTGTGATCGTTCAGCATGGCCTCCCACCCCTCGCCCAGGTCGTCCCAGGTCGCGGTGATGCGGGCGACCGCTTCGGGGACCGGGGTGACCAGCACGCGGCGGCGGTCCTCGGGATCGGCTTCGCGGGTGACATAGCCGCCGCGTTCCATGCGGTCGACCAGACGAGTGGCGGAGCCGGTGGTCAAGCCCGTCATGTCGGCGATCTGCTTGACCGTCAGCGGCTGCGATTCCGCGGTGAGCAGGCTCAGGCATTGCAGGTCGGTGGGATGCAGTCCGAGCTTGTCCGCGATGGCCTGGTTGAACAGCGTGTACGCGGCCATGTACCGGCGCGATTCGCCGGAGAGTTCGTCGTACAACGCCTGGCGACGCTGGGATGTCATCCGGGTCACACTCCTGAATAGCTGCGCGGCGCAGCAATATTGCCTAGATTGCTGCGTGGCGCAGTTAATGCGCCACGCAGCAGATATTACCTTGTGGAGGAACCATGCTGGCGAGAACCTCGTCGAGGCCGCCGTCGCCGCTCACCTCGGCCACCTCGTCTTCACCTCCGTCGCGCACGCCGACCGCGAGACCGGTGTGCCGCACTACGAGAGCAAATTCGCGATCGAACGCCGACTGTCCGCCTCGGGCGTGCCCTGGACCGTCATCGCTCCGGCCGCCTTCATGGACAACTACGCCACCGGCTGGACCCTGGACGGCCTGCGCGAGCAGACCTTCTCCTGGCCCATGCCCGCCGAGCAGCCGTTGACCCTCATCAGCGCCACCGATATCGGCGCCTTCGCCGCCCTCGCCCTGGACCGCCGCGCCGAATTCGTCGGTCGCCGTATCGATATCGCCGCGGACGAGCTCACGCCCGCGCAGATCGCCGCGACCTTGGCCGCCGCCATCGACGCGCCGATCGCGCACCGGGAGGTCCCGCTCGCGTACGTACGCTCCCGTTCCACCGATCTGGCCGCCATGTTCGAGTACTTCTCGACCGTCGGTCTGGATGTCGATGTCGCCGGTCTGCGCCGCGACTACCCCGAGATCGCCTGGCATTCCTTCGCCGACTGGGCCTCCGCCCAGGATTGGCCCACGCTGCTGGCCGCCGCGCCTGCCGCCCACTGAGTTCGGCTGTTCCGCGCGGTCAGATCGCTCCGCGCTCGCGGGCCCTGGCCACGGCGGAGGTTCGGGACTTCACGCCGAGCTTCGAATAGATGTGGACCAGGTGGGATTTGACGGTGGTCTCGGAGAGGAAGAGGCGTTTGCCGATCTCGCGGTTGGAGTGGCCGTCGGCGACCAGGCGCAGGACTTCGATCTCGCGGGGACTCAGGGTGGTGTCGGGTTTGCGGACCCGGGTCATGAGACGGGAGGCGACCGACGGGGAGAGGACGCTCTCGCCTTCGGCGGCGGAGCGGACGGCGGCGAGGAGTTCGGCGGGCGGGGTGTCCTTGAGGATGTAGCCGACCGCGCCCGCCTCGATGGCGCCGAGGATGTCGGCGTCGGTGTCGTAGTTGGTGACCACCAGGACGTTCGGCGGGTTCGGGAGACCGCGCAGGGCGGCGGTGGCGTCCGCGCCGGACTTGCCCGGCCCGAACCGCAGATCCATCAGGACCAGATCGACCGGGGTGGTGGAGCAGAAGGCCACCGATTCCTCGGCGGTGGCGACCTCCCCCACGACGTCGATGTCGTCGGAATCGGTTTCGGCGGCGCTGGAGTCGAGCAGGGCGCGCAGGCCCGCGCGGACGATGGCGTGGTCGTCGGCGAGGAGGATGCGGATCATTGGTCCTCCAGGGGGAAGTAGACGGTGACCGCGGTGTGGCCGGGTTCGGATTCGACATCCATGGTGCCGCCCTGCTGCTCCACCCGATTGCGCATGGCGTTCAAACCGAAGCTGCCCGACGGGGACTCGGCCAGCACGGCCGGATCGATGCCCACCCCATCATCGACCACGTCGAGGTGCACGGCGTCATCGCCGTAGGTGAGGGTGACCCGCATCCGCTGAGCCTGCGCGTGCCGCACCACATTCGACACCGCGCCCTGGGCGATCCGGACCAGCGCGGCCTCGATGGGCATGGGCAGCGCCTGCGGATCGCCCTCGACGAGGACCCGCGCGTCCAGCCCGGGCGCGGCGGCCCGCTCCGCGATCCGGTTGAGCGCGCCCGCGAGGGACTGGCCCTCCAGGGCGGCGGGCGTGAGTTCGGCGATGAGATGGCGGGTTTCGACGAGGCTGTCGGCGG
Source organism: Nocardia sp. NPDC004582 (assembly GCF_053602115.1). Taxonomy (NCBI): domain Bacteria; kingdom Bacillati; phylum Actinomycetota; class Actinomycetes; order Mycobacteriales; family Nocardiaceae; genus Nocardia; species Nocardia sp. NPDC004582. The sequence continues at coordinate 54,973 of NZ_JBSGCY010000013.1, forward strand.
CGGTCTCCCGGGCCAGCCGAATCCGTTCCAGCGCCGGATGATCGGGGGCCGCGCGCTCGACGGCGTGCAGCAGCAGCTGAATACTGCTGAGCCCTTGGGCGACGGTGTCGTGGATCTCCTGCGCCAGCCGCTCCCGCTCGGCCATCTTGCCCGCGGTGCGCTCCTGTTCGGCGAGAGTCTCTCTGGTGGCGAGCAATTCGTCGATGAGCCGCTGCCGTTCCGCGGCTTCCCGGAACAGGGCTTCGTAGCCGAGCCCGATGGCGACCGCGACCAGTGCGCCCAGCAGCGGGCCGATCACACCGGCGACCGTCCAGCCGCGGTGTGCCGCGAACCCGACCACCGCCACCGTGGTCGCGGCGATCACCGCGACCACGCCCCAATAGCGCGGCAGCAGATGCAGATAGAGGAAGAAGAGCCCGAAGACCAGATAGACGGCCAACGGGGCGACCAGGACGAGGCCCAGCCAGAGCAGCGTCAGCACGCCCAGCCAGACCCGCGCGCCGACCAGATTGCGCCGGTATCGGCCGCCGACGAAGTAGACGCCCAGGAAGATGCCGGCCAGCACGACCACCAGCACCCGATGCGCCCCGGAGACGACCTCCTGCACCGCCACCACCACGGTCAACGCCACGACCAGCACATGCAGCCCGAGCTGCAAGGCGGAGAAGACGGGAGTCAGGGGGGACCGGTGCACGCGACCAGCTTATGCCCGGCAATTACCCCGGCATCCATCGAAAGTAGGAAACGCCGCCGTGCCGTTGGCGGACCGGGATTCGTTCCGCGGCGCGATGGCCGGAAGGGCTTCCCCGGACAGAGTGTAGGTATGTTCGTCGCATTCAGAGATCTGCGGGCGGCCCGCGGCCGCTTCCTCCTGATTACCCTGGTGGTCACGCTGGTCGCGCTGCTGGTCAGCTTTCTCAGCGGTCTCACGGCCGGTCTGGCGCACCAGAACATCTCCGCCATCGAATCGCTGAAGACCGACACGGTCGTCTTCTCCGACACCGGCTCGTCCCCCTCCTTCGACGCCTCGACGTTGAGCACCGAACAGGTCCAGACCTGGGAGCGGGCGGGCGGCACCGTCGACCCGATCGGCATCAGCCGCACCCGCGCCACCGTCAACGGCGCGTCACCCACCCAGGTGGCGCTGTTCGGCGTGCAGGGCACCCCCTTCGGCAAGCGCACAGCTACCGAACCCGGCACGGTGATCCTGTCCAAGGCTGCCGCGAAGAACCTCGACGCCGAGACCGGGGACACGGTCGAGCTGGGCTCGGCTCGCTACAGTGTGGCCGGCGTGACCGAAGACGACTGGTACGCGCACACCCCGGTGGTGTGGATGACCCTGTCGGACTGGCAGGCGCTCAACCCGCATTCGGGCGCGGCCACCATCCTCGCGGTGTCCGGGGTGGGCGAGCAGAAGGCCCTCAACGCGAGCGCGCACACCACCACGACCAGCAGTAAGGACTCGCTGTCCGCCATGGCCTCCTACCAGGCCGAGAACGGTTCCCTGACGCTGATGACCGTCATGCTGTTCGCCATCTCGGCGCTGGTGATCGGCGCGTTCTTCACGGTGTGGACCGTGCAGCGGCAGCCCGACATCGCGACCCTGAAGGCCCTGGGCGCGACCACCGGCTCGCTGATCCGCGACGCGTTGAGCCAGGCCCTGATCGTGCTACTGCTCGGCGTCGGCGTGGGTGTCGGGATAACCGTTGTCGCCGGACTGTTCATGGGCGGCGCGGTGCCGTTCATCCTCAGCCTGAGCACCACCCTCTTCCCGGCCGCCGCCTTGATCGCGCTCGGCCTGCTGGGCGCCGCCTTCGCCCTGCGGTTCCTCGTCACCACCGATCCGCTGACCGCGCTCAACCAGGCCCGCTGATGACCACAATCCCTTTGCCTCCCAGGAGCATCGCGATGACCAACACACTGACCGTCTCCGACCTCACCCTCACCTTCCCGGACGGCGCGGACCGCATCACCGCGCTCGACCACGTGAACCTGCGGGTGCGCGGCGGCGAGATCGCCGCCATCACGGGGCCGTCGGGGTCCGGCAAGTCCACGCTGCTGGCGACGGTGTCGACGCTGCTACGGCCGGACTCGGGCCGGGTAGAACTCGAAACCGCGACTGGGACCGTCGATCTCGCGGCGCTGAGCCGCAGGGATGCCGCGACCATGCGGCGGAATTCGATCGGGATCGTTTTCCAGCAGAGCAATCTGGTTCCCGCGCTGACCACCATCGAGCAGCTCGAGGCGATGGTGCATCTGGGTCAGAGTTGGTTCGTCTCCCCGGGCAAGCGGCGCGAAGTTCGTTCGCGGGCGCGGGATCTGCTGCATGCGGTGGGGTTGAGCGGGCATGAGAACAAGCGGCCGGCTCAGTTGTCGGGCGGGCAGCGGCAGCGGGTCAATATCGCCCGGGCACTGATGAACGATCCGTCGCTGCTGGTTATCGACGAACCGACCAGTGCGTTGGATCAGGAGCGTGGGGCGGCGATCATCGATTTGATCGTTGGGATCGTTCGGGAGCATTGGGCGGCCACTCTGCTTGTTACACATGATCTTTCACATTTGGATCAGATGGATAGCGTATACAAGATGGTGGATGGTGTTCTTACGCAACAGAAATCAGCAATCGCGGCGTGAATTAGTTTGGTATACCGGACATTTCGGGTTCCTCGAGTGATCACGCGGGCGTAGAATGGAGGCATGGATTCGAATGGGGTGACACTCGACGACTGCGGTATCGCTGAACTGGCGGCCGTGGTCTCGACCCTGACCGAATCTATTCAGGGTGGGAAGATGACGGACTTCTCTGATGAGGATGTTGTGTCGTTGATGCGGCAGCTGGAAACGTGCAAGCGGCAATTGGCTGCCCTGGATACCCGTTTGATCATCGAAGCGGGAGAACGGTCGCTGCATTCGCGTAGTGGGGCGGGGAAGATGGTGCCATTTCTTCGGCACACCCTCGGCCTCTCCCGGTATGACGCGTCGGTGCGGGTGAAGATCACCCACCACTGCGGCGAATTCGTCCAACAGACCGGGCACGTCGCCCCGCCAGTACTGCCGGTGACCGCCGAAGCGTTTGCTACCGGCGAGATCTCCCGTGATCACGTGCGTCACATCATGGACGTGATGAACCACCTGCCCGTGGACGTGCCTGCTGAAGCGCGGGCGGAAGCCGAGCAGATCCTGGTCGACTACTCGCGCAACGGGTGGCCCGATGACCTGCTGAAGATCGGGCGCGACATCCTCGCCCGCCTCGACCCCGACGGGAAAGTAGTCTCCGATGCCGACCGTCGTCGCCGTCGCGGGATCACGGTGTGCCGCCCCGGCGTGGACGGCATGAGCCGCATCGAAGGCTGGATTACTCCCGAGCTGCGGGCGTGCCTGGATGCGGTGTTCGCCAAGCTTGCCCGGCCGGGCATGTGCAACCTCGAGGACCCCGAAAGCCCGTCCGCCACGGGCGGGTTCATCGCCGACAGCATCCTCGACGCCGCCGCACGGCGAGACCGCCGTGACGCCGGGCAGCGCACCCACGATGCGCTGCTGGCGTTGGTGCAGCCGGGTGTGAACATGCGGACCCTCGGCATGCACCGCGGACTGCCCGTCGAGGTCGTGCTCACCATGAGCCTGACCGACCTCGAAAACGGCACCGGCGTCGCCACCACCGCCTCCGGCACCCAGATCTCCATCAACGAAGCCCTCAAGATGGCAGAAGGAACCAAGCCGGTCATCGCGGTCCTCGACGGCGACGGAATGCCGCTCTACCTGCAGCGTTCTCGCCGCACCGCCAACCGCGCACAACGATTGGCGCTGCTCGCCCGGGACAAGGGATGTACTCGACCGGGTTGTGAGCAACCGGCCAACATGTGCGCCGCGCACCACGTCACCGATTGGGCCAAGGGTGGTCCCACCGACATCAACAACCTGACCTTGGCGTGCGATCACTGCCACGCACTCATCAACGACGGCCCCGATAGCTGGAAAACCGTTGTGATGGGTAAAGACTCGCCGTACCCCGGTCGTACGGGGTGGATTGCTCCGAAGAGTCTTGACCCCACCGGCACCCCACGGGTGAACGATCGCCATCACGTCGGGCAGGCGATCGCGGCTGCGATCGATTCCAGCTGCCGAACGTGGCGCTCACGGGCAGCGTGACACCCGGCTGCTCGTGCGCTGCTGGCGTGCGCAAAACAACGGGAAGTGTGGTCACCTCGCCTGCCCTGCCGGACTGGGGCTGACGCCGGGCCGGGATCCGTCAGCCTGCGATCCCAGCCCACGGACCGCACGCATCACCTTTCAGAGACCAACCGCTCCGGCGTCTTCCGCTCTTCGGCTTTTCGTTCTTTTGTCTTTTCTTCTCTTCTCCAGGCGTCTTTTATCTTTTGGTCTCTTTATCTTTCATCTTTGACCGCCCGCCCAGCCCGATCGCGGATCTTCCTAATCTCCTCGACCAGCTCAGCCGGACCATGCACCCTGATCTCAACCCCCAACTGCAGCAATCGATGCGCCACCCACTCCGGCAGATCATCCCGCCGCATATCCAGCGCACAAGCCTCCGCCCCCCGCTCGACAATATCGCCCGGCCCCTCCCCCAACCGACCGATCACAGCCGACGCGGGAGCAGCGATATCCACATGGAAGTGCATCGACGGCGTACCCCAGTCGGTCCGATCGCCGATCACATAGGCAGCGGGATCCGCCGCGGGCAACTCCCGGGGGACAAAACGAGCACCCGTGGCAAGCACCCGACTGACCCTGTCAGCCCGGAAGCTCCGCCAGTCATCGCGGTCGAGATCGAACCCGACCAGATACCAGCGGTGCCGATAAGGCACGAGCCCGACCGGCTCGACATTGCGACGCGTCTCGGCACCGTCCGCAGCCTCGTACGCGAAACGGACACGCTCGGTGTTGGAGATGGCGGCGGCGAGGCTGGTGAGCAGTTCGGGGTCCACCGTGTTCGCCCTCGCGCCGGGCGCGGTGGTGGCGGCGCCCAGGACCCGCACTCGACGCCGCAGCTTCGCGGGCAGGACCTGTTCGAGTTTGGCGAGAGCCCGAACCGAGGCTTCCTCGATTCCGGCGATAGCGGATCCCGCGGCCCCGCGCAGGCCGACCGCGATGGCCACGGCCTCTTCGTCGTCGAGGAGTAGCGGCGGCATGGCGGCTCCCGCTACCAGGCGATAGCCGCCGGTCGCGCCCATGGTGGCTTCGACCGGGTAGCCGAGATCGCGCAGCCGGTCGATATCGCGGCGCACCGTGCGGTCGGTGACGCCGAGCCGATCGGCCAGTTCGCTTCCGGGCCATTCGCGCGGGGTCTGCAGCAGGGACAGCAAGCGCAGCAGCCGGGCCGACGTATCGCTCATGAACTCCATCCTGCGCTCGATATAGGACAAGAGTAGTCCTACATCATTCGTAACTTGGTCAGTGAATCGTTTATCGAAGACCAAGGGGAACCACGATGACCAGCACCGATATTCGACCGTTCCGCATCGCCGTGCCGCAGTTCGAGCTCGACGACCTCCACGACCGGCTGGCCCGGGCCCGGTGGAGCGGGCAGCTGCCGGGGCAGGACTGGGAGCGCGGTGTGCCGGTCGACTATCTGCGTGAGCTGGCCGAGTATTGGCGCACCGAATTCGATTGGCGCACAGAGGAAGCGGGGCTCAATGAGCTTCCGCAGTTTCTGACCGAGATCGATGGGCTCGATGTGCATTTCCTGCATATGCGTTCCGAGGATCCGGACGCGGTGCCGCTGATCTTGACGCACGGGTGGCCGAACAGTTTCGTGGAGTTCACGAAAACCATTCCGTTGCTGACGAATCCCCGCGCGCACGGCATGGACTCGGCGCAGGCGTTCCACGTGGTGATTCCATCGGTTCCCGGGTTCGGGTTCTCCGAGGGTCCGCGCGAGCCGGGGACGAAGCCGCGCCGGGTCGCCCGGATGTGGGTGGAACTGATGGCTCGTCTCGGTTACGACCGGTACGGCGCGCAGGGTGGGGATCTGGGCGCGTACGTGGTGCAGGAGATGGCGATCGTGGATCCGGATCATCTGATCGGCGTGCATATCGACGGCGGTATCGGGATGCCGACCGCGGCGGACGTGCCCACCATGACCGCCGAGGAGCGCTCCGAATGGGATCTCATGCAGAAGTGGCAGTCCGGCGTGAACCACCATGTGCTGTTGCGGCAGGCGCCGCAGACGTTCGCGCACGCCTGGACCGATTCGCCGGTCGGGCTGCTGGGCTGGCTGGTGCACAAGTTCACCGAGTTCTCGCCACTGGCGGACCATCTGGAAGAGGCGGTTGATCGCGACCAGCTGCTGGTCAACGCCAGCGTGTACTGGTTCACCAACACCGCGGCCACCTCGTCGTGGCCCATGTACGACGGCCTCGGCGATGACGGGTTCGCTTGGCCGGCGGGCCAGAAGCTGGTCCCGGTCGGCGTGTATTCCGGCGGGTCACCGCTCATGCGCCGCCTCGCGGAACGCGATAACACCATCGTGTACTGGCCCGAAGGGAATACCGGGAACCACTTCCTGGCCATGGATGTACCGCGGGCGCACGCTGCCGATATCCAGGCCTTTTTCGACCTCGTGTCCCGGCGGCGTTAGCGGACCGGGCGGTCCAGAAAGACGTAGGGTGCTCGTCATGGCGAGGACCAAGGAGTTCGACCCGGGCACCGCCTTGCGCCGCGCTCTCGAATTGTTCTGGGAGCAGGGCTACGAGGCGACCTCGATATCGGATCTGGTTGAGCATCTTGGGATTGCCAAGGCGAGCATCTACGGCACCTTCGGCGGTAAACGCGACCTCTATCTGAAGGCACTGCGGCGGTACCTCGAGACGACCGATCCGGCCATCATGGTGGAGCTGTCGCAGCCGGGTCCGGTGCTGCCCGCGGTACGCGGTCTGGTCGAGCGGTACGCGCGCGAAGCCTCCAGTCCCGATTCGTATCTGGGCTGCATGGTGGTGAACAGCGCGGTCGAGCGGGCCCACCGCGACGAGGCGGTGGCGCGGTTGGTGGAGTCGAGCTGGGCACACCTGGAGACGACGCTGACTTCGGCGTTGCTGCGGGCTCGCGCGCAGGGTGAACTGGCCGCGGATTCGGATCCGCGTTCACTTGCCCGATTCCTCCTGGTTTTTCTCCAGGGTGTCCGAGTTCTCGAGCGAACGCCGGATTCCGCTGCGCGCCTGCGCGATGCCACGCGGATGGCGGTATCCGTGCTCGGCTGAACGGATTTCGGATTCATCCACAGTTTTCACGACCGGCCGGATTCGAGACTGCTCGTTCTGGATAGGGTGGGGCTCGTCGATTGGCGGGCGGCCTCACCGAATGATCGTCGGTTATGGCGAGGTTCCCCTAGCGGAATGGCAGTGGGTTGTTGAACCGGCAGACACGTCCCTGTCATCTGCGCTGACTACTGTGCTTGGAATTCGCAGGTCGCGGTATGAGGAGCAGTAGCGATGAGGGACACACTGCCATCCAAGAACCAAGTCCTTCAGGCTTGCCGTGGGACAGGTTTTCCCGGACATCCACTATTGCGCGCCGCGCACGATCTGACCGGACTACACGAGCGGCTGCTCAGTGCCCGGCCGGAGCAGTTCACCGAACTCGACACGCGCCGTTCTAATTTGGTGCACGAGATCGACTGCTGGGTGACGGCGCAATTGCCGCCCTCACACGGTGCGGCCCGGGTACACACCGAGACGCTCGGGGCGGTCATCGATCGACTGGCCCGGCTGACCGCCGCCGCGTACGCCGCGCTGGCCCGCGAATCCGGCCGGGATCTCACCGTGGCCTGGGAGCATCTGGCCGAATTGGCCGTCGGCTACGAGGATTTGGCGTCGGAGGTGTGCACCGGGCGGCGACGCCTACCCGGCGCACACTGAGATCTCCGAACTATCCGCGAGGCTTCTGCGCGGCGTACCAGTCGAGCAGCTCCGGCACGTCGACGGCGGTCGGGGCCACCACCGTGGCGGCATCCGCGCCCTGGAAGAGCTTCTTGATCGGCACTTCCAGCTTCTTGCCGGTGCGGGTGTGCGGAATGCCGGGGGCGGCGATGATCTCGTCGGGGACGTGCCGCGGGGACACCTCGGCGCGAATGGTCGCGTTGATCCGGCCGCGCAACTCGTCGGTCAATTCGACGCCGGGGGTGAGCACCACGAACAAGGGCATCCAATAGCCGCCGTCGGGCTGTTCCGCGCCGATCACCAGCGCTTCGGCGATCTCCGGAATGCGTTCCACCGCTTGATAGATGTCGGCGCTGCCCATGCGGATGCCCTGCCGATTCAGGGTGGAATCCGAACGTCCGTGCACGACGATGCTGCCGTGGCCGGTGATGGTGATCCAGTCGCCGTGCCGCCAGACGCCGGGGAACATCTCGAAGTAGGCGTCGCGGTAGCGGGAGCCGTCCGGGTCGTTCCAGAACGACACCGGCATGGACGGCATCGGCTTGGTGATGACCAGTTCACCGACCTCGTCCCGAACCGGGTTGCCCTGTTCGTCCCAGGCGTCCAGGGCCACACCGAGATACGGGGCCGACAGTTCGCCCGGCCACACGGGCACGGTGCGGACGCCGCCGATGAACGCCGACACCACGTCGGTGCCGCCGCTGATCGAGGCCACCGGCACCCGCTCGCCGACATTGTCGCGCAGCCACAGCGAGGAGGACGGCGGCAGCGACGAGCCGGTGATGCCGACCAGCCGCAGCGCGGACAGGTCGTGGTCGGTGCGCGGCACGGATCCGGCCTTGGCGCAGGCCAGCACGTAGCCGGGGCTGGTGCCGAGGACGGTGGCGCGGGTGCGGGCGGCCAGCCGCCACAACGCGTCCGGGGTGGGCGCGGCGGGGCTGCCGTCGTAGCAGACGATGGTGGCGCCGACCAGCAGTCCGGCGACCTGGAAGTTCCACATCATCCAGCTGGGGCTGGTGTACCAGAAGAACGTGTCGTCGGGCCCGATATCGGATTGCAGGGCAACGGCTTTCAGGTGTTCGAGCAGCACGCCGCCGTGTCCGTGCACGATGCCCTTGGGCTTGCCGGTGGTGCCGGAGGAGTAGAGCACCCACAGCGGGTGCGCGAAGTCCACGGATTCGATGTCGAGGTCGACATCCGCGTCGCCCGGATCGACGCTCGCCCAGGCGATCGCGTCCGGCACGACCGCACCGATGCGCGACACCACCACGGTCCCGGCCAGTGACGGCAGGCCCGCGCGCAGCGCCGCGATATCGGCGGTCTTGTCGTGCACCTTGCCGCCGAAGCGGTAGCCGTCGGCGGTGACCAGCACCTTCGGCTCGAGCTGGCCGAGCCGGTCGAGGGCGGCCTGCGCGGAATAGTCCTGGCCGCACGCGCTCCAGATGGCGCCGAGGCTAGCGGTGGCCAGGAACGCGATGACGGCTTCGGGAATGTTCGGCAGATATCCGGCGACCCGATCACCGGGGCCGACGCCCAGCTCGCGCAGGGTGCGCGCGAAGGCGGCGGCGGTGGCGATCAGCGCGGCCCAGGAGATCTCGGTGATCTCCCCGGTCTCGTCGACCGACAGGATCGCGGGCCGGTCGTCACGGACCTGCCGCAGCACCTGCTCGACGTAGTTCAGCCGGGTGCCCGGGAACCATTGCGCGCCCGGCATTTCCGTGGCGCCGAGGACGTCGCCGGCTCGTTCGCCGAGGTCGAAGTAGTCCCAGAGCGCGCCCCAGAATCCTTCCGGATCGTCGATCGACCACTGCCACAAGGTTCGATAGTCCGGGAAGGACAGTCCCGTCCGCTTCTCGACGAACAGCGCGAAGCTGGTCACCTGCGCCTCGGCGAGATCGTCGTCGCTCGGCACCCACTGTGGTTCCACCGCCATACCTCCTACGACGCGTATCCCGCGCTGCCGGCCGCGTCGGCCCGCTGCACGATGCGCTCGGCGTGCCGGATGACCGGCATGTCCACCATGCGCCCTTCGAAGGTGAAGACACCCCGATGGTTGGGTGCTTCCACCAAAAGCCGTTGTGCCCAGTCGACTTCCGTGGCGGCGGGTGCGTAGGCGGTCCGGATGACCGGCAGCTGACTGGGGTGGATGGCCACCTTGGCGTCGAAGCCGATGGCCACCGCGTCCTCGGATTCGGCGGCCAGCCCGGTCAGGTCCGGGATGTCGAGATACACCGAGTCCAGCGCGAACTTGCCGTACGCCTTGGCCGCCAGCAGCGACTGGGACCGCACGTGCCGGGCCACATCACGGTAACCGCCGTGCGCGTGCCGGCTGGAATTGCCGCCGAGTGCGGCGACCAGGTCCTCCGCGCCCCACATGACGCCGATGGCATTGCGCACCATGACCGCCCGGCCGACGGCGAGCGCGCCCAGCGGGGATTCGATGAGCGCGATCACCTCGTAGTCGGCGAGCCGGGTGATCTGCTCGGCCGATTCGCATTTGGGCAGCATGATGCGCCGGTATTCGGTGCGCACCAGGGCATCCAGGTCGAGCATGTGCTCGAGGGTGCCCGCGGCGTTCACGCGGACGACGGTGCGCTCGGGGTCGAGCGGGTTGGCGATCAGCGCCTCGCGGGCCGCGGCCTTGTCGGCTTCGGCGACGCCGTCCTCGAGGTCGATGATGACCACGTCGGCCGCCACGAGCGCCTTGCCGTACCGCTCGGGGCGGTCGGCGGGGCAGAAAAGCCAAGCGGGGCCGGGCATTTCCCAACTCATGAGGACTCCTCCAGCGAGCTGGACAGTGGATTCCGCCGCACCAGGGTCTTGCGGATGGCGGTGGCTACGACGTCACCGTGCTGATTGCGACCGGTGTGGGCGAAGGTCACGATGCCCTCGCCGGGACGGCTCTTGGATTCCCGGAGCTCGGTCACCACGGTCTCCGCGTAGAGCGTGTCGCCGTGGAAGAGCGGCTTGGGGAAGGCGATATCGGAGAAGCCGAGGTTGGCCACGATGGTGCCCTGGGTCAGCTGCGCGACCGACAGGCCGACCAGCGTGGACAGCGTGAACATGGAGTTCACCAGCCGCTGATGGAACGGCGGCAGCGCATCGGAGAACGCCGCGTCCAGGTGCAGTGCCTGGGTGTTCATGGTCAGCGTCGTGAACAGCACATTGTCGGCCTCGGTGATGGTGCGGCCGGGCCGGTGCTCGTAGACGACGCCGATCTCGAACTCGTCGAACCACAGGCCGCGCTGGACGACCCGCTTCACCTCGGTCACAGGCCGAGCTCCCGACCGATCAGCATCAACTGCACCTCCGTGGTGCCCTCACCGATTTCCAGGATCTTGCTGTCGCGATAGTGCCGGGCCACAGCATATTCGTTCATGAACCCGTAGCCGCCGAAGATCTGCGTGGCGTCGCGGGCATTGTCCATGGCGGCCTCGCTGGCGACCAGCTTGGCGATGGCGGCCTGCTTCTTGAACGGTTTGCCGGCCAGCATGAGCGCGGCCGCGTCGTAGTAGGCGGTGCGGGCCATGTGGGCGCGCGCCTCCATGCGGGCGATCTTGAAGGCGATGGCCTGGTTGCTGCCGATCGGGCGGCCGAAGGCCTCGCGCTCCTTGGCGTAGCGGACGCTCTCGTCCACGCAGCCCTGGGCCGCGCCGACCGACAGCGCGGCGATGGCGATGCGGCCCTCGTCGAGGATGCGCAGGAAGTTGGCGTAGCCGCGGCCCCGCTCGCCGAGCAGGTTCTCGGCGGGCACCCGGACGTCGACGAAACTGAGCGGGTGGGTGTCGGAGGCGTTCCAGCCGACCTTGTTGTAGGCGGGCTCGGCGGTGAAGCCGGGGGTGTCGGCGGGAACGATGATCGTGGAGATCTCCTTCTTGCCGTCCACTCCCCCGGTGACCGCGGTGACCGTCACCAGCCGCGTGATGTCGGTGCCCGAGTTGGTGATGAACTGCTTGGAGCCGTTGATGACCCAGCTGTCGCCGTCGAGCACCGCGGTGGTGCGGGTGCCGCCCGCGTCGCTGCCCGCGCCCGGCTCGGTCAGGCCGAACGCGCCCAGGGCGCGCCCGCCGGCCAGCAGCGGCAGCCATTCCGCCTTCTGCTTGTCGTTGCCGAAGCGGTAGATCGGCATGGCGCCCAGCGAGACACCGGCCTCCAGGGTGATGGCCACGCTCTGGTCGACCTTGCCGAGCTCCTCGAGCGCGAGGCAGAGCGCGAAGTAGTCGCCGCCCATGCCGCCGAACTCCTCCGGGAACGGCAGGCCGAACAGGCCCATGTCGGCCATGCCGGAGATGACCTCGTACGGGAAGCTGTGCTCGGCGTCGTGCTTGGCGGCGACCGGGGCCACCACCTGGTTGGCGAAGTCGCGGACGGTGAGGGCGAGGTCGCGGTATTCGTCCGGAAGCGTTCCGGTGGACAGGAAATCGGTCATGACTGGGTGTTCTCCTCGGCGATGATGCGAGCCAGCGGCTGTTCGAGTTTCACCTGCGCGCCCGGCTCGACCAGCAGTTCGACGCGGCCGGCGATGGGGGCGGTGAGGGTGTGTTCCATCTTCATGGCCTCCACGACCACGATGGGGGCGCCCGCCGCGACGATGTCGCCGTCGGCGGCGGGGGTGGCGATGACCGAACCCGGCATGGGGCTCTGGATCTCGGCGTCGCCGACATGGGCGTCGCCGCCCCGGACATCGGCCTCGGCGACCTCGCGCAGCAGGGCGGTCCCGGTGCGGTCGGCGACCCAGAGGTGCCCGGGCGCGGTGGCGACCCGGTAGCGGCCGCGCAGGCCGTCGATGGCGAGGGTGAGCTCGTCGCCCTCGGAATGGACTGTGAGCGTGCGCTTCTCACCGTCCTCGATCCAGGTGGTGGCCCGGTCGGGGGTGCCGGTGAAGAACACGTGCGCGGTGCGGTCGCCGCCGATCAGGCGGATGCCGAACGGAGCGTGCGCGCCGACCCGCCAGCCGCTGGGCAACTGCCACGGATCCACCGGGCCGGCCGGCCAGTGCCGCAGCCACAGTCGCGCGGCGGCCGCGATGAACTGCTCGTCGGTGACTGCGGCGGGGGTGAAGTCGGCGGCGCGGCGGTCCAGCAGACCGGTGTCGAGCTGTCCGGCGAGGACATCCGGGTCGGCGAGCAGGAAGCGTGCGAAATCGGTGTTGGTGCGCACGCCGAGGATCTGGGTGTCCCGCAGGGCCGCATCGAGTTTGGCGATGGCGGCGGCGCGGTCGGCGGCGTGGGCGATGACCTTGGACAGCATCGGGTCGTAGTCGGAGCCGACCACGGTGCCGGTGCGCAGGCCCGAATCCACCCGCACCCCCGGGCCTTCCGGCTCCGACAGCGCGAGCACGGTGCCGCCGGTGGGCAGGAAGTCGCGACCCGGGTCCTCGGCGTACACGCGCGCCTCGATGGCGTGGCCGGTGAGGCGGACATCCTCCTGCGCCGCGGACAGCTTCTGCCCGGCCGCGATACGGACCTGGCATTCCACCAGGTCGACGCCGGTGACCAGTTCGGTGACCGGATGCTCCACCTGCAGACGGGTGTTCATCTCCATGAAGAAGAACTCGTCCGGGTGGTCGGCGGAGACGATGAACTCGACGGTGCCCGCGCCGACGTAGTCCACGCTGCGGGCGGTATTACAGGCCGCCGCGCCGATGCGGGCGCGGGTCCGCGCGTCGAGCAGCGGCGAGGGCGCTTCCTCGATCACCTTCTGGTGGCGGCGCTGCAGACTGCATTCGCGTTCGCCCAGGTGCAGCACGTGGCCGAACTGGTCGGCCAGGATCTGCACCTCGATGTGGCGGGGGTTGGTGACGAAGCGCTCCAGGAACAGGGTGTCGTCACCGAAGGCCGCGCCGGCCTCGCGGCGGGCGCTGACCAGGGCGGCGGGCAGGTCGGCGGGATCGTCGACCCGGCGCATGCCCTTGCCGCCGCCACCGGCGGACGGCTTCACCAGCACCGGGTAGCCGATCTCGGTCGCGGCGGTGATCAATTCGTCGTCGGTGAGGCCGGGCTTGGCGATGCCGGGCACCACGGGCACCCCGTATTCGGCGACCGCGTTCTTGGCGGTGATCTTGTCGCCCATGACCTCGATGGCACGCGCGGACGGGCCCAGGAAGGCGATGCCCGCCGCCTCGAGCGCGGCCGCGAAGGCCGAATTCTCCGACAGGAAGCCGTATCCCGGGTGCACGGCCTGCGCGCCGGAACGCACGGCGGCGGCGACCACCTTGTCGATGTTCAGGTAGGACTCGCGCGCGGCGGCCGGGCCGAGGCGGACCGCGGTGTCGGCCTCGCGCACGTGGCGGGCGTCGGCGTCGGCGTCGCTGTACACCGCGACCGATCGAATTCCCATGTCGCGCAGGGTGCGAATGACCCGGACCGCGATCTCGCCGCGATTGGCCACCAGCACGGTGTCGAAGACGACGGGGGTTGCCTTGTTCATCATGGTCATCACATCCGGAAGACGCCGTAGGAGACGGGCTCGAGCGGGGCCTGCGCGCAGGCCGAGAGGGCCAGGCCGACAACGGTTCTGGTGTCGGCGGGGTCGATCACGCCATCGTCCCAGAGCCGGGCCGTGGAGTAGTACGGATTGCCCTGGGCCTCGTACTGCTCGCGGATCGGGGCCTTGAACTTCTCCAGATCCTCCTCCGACTGCGCTCCACCTCCCAGCGCTTCACCGCGCACGGTCGCCAGCACCGACGCCGCCTGCTCACCGCCCATCACCGAGATGCGGGCGTTCGGCCACATCCACAGGAAGCGCGGCGAATACGCGCGCCCGCACATGGAGTAGTTGCCCGCGCCGTAGGAGCCGCCGATCACCACCGTCAGCTTCGGCACCCGGGCGCACGCCACCGCGGTCACCATCTTCGCGCCGTGCTTGGCGATGCCACCCGCCTCGTAGTCGCGGCCGACCATGAAGCCGGTGATGTTCTGCAGGAACAGCAGCGGAATCGAGCGCTTGTCGCACAGCTCGATGAAATGCGCGCCCTTCATGGCGGATTCGCTGAACAGCACGCCATTGTTGGCGACGATGCCGACCGGGTGGCCGTGGATCCGGGCGAAGCCGGTGACCAGGGTCTTGCCGTATTCGGCCTTGAATTCCTGGAATTCGCCGCCGTCGACGACGCGGATGATGACCTCGCGGACGTCATAAGGGGTGCGCAGGTCCACCGGCACCACGTCGTAGAGCTCGTCCTGCGGCGCGATCGGGTCCACGGTCGGCGCGACGTCCCACGGCGTCGGCGTCTTCGGACCCAGGGTGGCCACGATATTGCGCACGATGCGCAGCGCGTCCTGATCGCTCTCGGCCAGGTGGTCGGTGACGCCGGAGGTGCGTGAGTGCAGGTCGCCGCCGCCCAGCTCCTCGGCGGTGACCACCTCACCGGTGGCGGCCTTCACCAGCGGCGGGCCGCCCAGGAAGATGGTGCCCTGGTTGCGCACGATGACGGTCTCGTCGCTCATGGCCGGCACGTACGCGCCGCCCGCGGTGCACGAGCCCATGACCGCGGAGATCTGCGCGATCCCCTTGGCGCTCATGTTCGCCTGGTTGAAGAAGATGCGGCCGAAGTGTTCGCGGTCGGGGAACACCTCGTCCTGGCGCGGCAGGTAGGCGCCGCCGGAGTCGACCAGGTAGATGCACGGCAGGTTGTTCTGCAGCGCCACCTCCTGGGCGCGCAGGTGCTTCTTCACCGACATCGGATAGTAGGTGCCGCCCTTGACGGTCGCGTCGTTGGCGAGGATCACGCACTCGCGCCCGGACACCCGGCCGATGCCGCCGATCATGCCCGCGCCGGGGCATTCGTCGTCGTACATGCCGTTGGCCGCCAGCGGCGACAGCTCCAGGAACGGGCTGCCGGTGTCGAGCAGCTGGTCCACGCGCTGGCGCGGCAGCAGCTTGCCGCGGGCCAGGTGCCGCTCCCGCGACTTCTCCGGCCCGCCCAGCGCGCTCACGGCCAGCCGCTCCCGCAACTCGTCGACCAACGCCAGGTGCGCATCCCGGTTCCCGGTCCGCGTCTGTTCGCTCAGCGTCATCCGCTCCGCCTCCCCGATCGGCCGATCCGGCCGGTTCGGTTAGTCACCAATAACTGGAAAATAAGATAATCTTCATTAACTGAGTTGTCCAGAACCGGCGAAGGGAGCCACGGTGAACAGTGCGGAAACCGCGGGGCTCACCCGGCGTGAGCAGCTCAAGGCGCAGCGCCGGGAACAGCTGCTGGAGGCCGGTGCGCGCCTCATCGCGGACCGCGGCTTCCTGGGCATGCGCCTCGACGATCTGGGCGCGGCGGCCGGGATCAGCGGGCCCGCGGTGTACCGGCACTTCCCCAACAAGGAAGCGCTGCTGGTCGAACTGCTGGTGGGGATCAGTCAGCGACTGCTCGACGGCGGCCGGGCGGTCGCCGAGACCGCGAGCTCCCCGCTGGCGGCCTTGGAGGCGCTGGTCGATTTCCACCTCGACTTCGCGCTGGGCGAGCCCGAACTCATTCGGATCCAGGATCGCGATCTGGAGAATCTGCCGGAATCGGCACGCCGCCAGGTCCGGCGCACCCAGCGCCAGTACGTCGAGGTCTGGGTCGAGGTCCTGCGCAAGCTCCATCCGCAGCTGCCCGAGCAGGCCGCGCGCGTACAGGCGCACGCGACCTTCGGCCTGATCAACTCGACCCCGCACAGCGCCCCCGCCAGCGCCACTCGCGCCCGCCCGGTGCTGCGCCGCATGGCCCTCGCCGCCCTGAGCTGACTCCGCTACCGGTCTCGCCGCGACCGGCCCGGAAAGCGCAGTGGCGCGGAAGGAATCGAATCCCTCCACGCCACCGGCTGTTTCACCGCATCGGTCGAACTCAGTTCGCGGACGACCCGCTGATCCGGGTCTGCGCCGCCGCCAGGCGGGCGGCGAACTCGGGCGATTCGAGCGAGGCCAGCTGCGGGACCACCTCGGTGCTGACCGCCTCGGCGTGGGTGGGCAGGGCGCGAGTGGCGCGCATGGTGCGTTTGGTGGTGATGAGCAGATCGCGCGGGACTTCCGCTGTCGCGGAGGCGTATTCGACGGCGGCGGACACCAGGGCGGCGTGATCGCCGTCGACGACGCGGTGGACCAGCCCGGCCGCGGCCGCGGCCGGGGCGTCGAGCACCTCGCCGAACAGGGTCATGGCCGCCGCCTGCTGCGGGCCGACCGCGCGCTGCAGCATCCAGGTCATGCCGCCGCCGGGGTGGATGCCCAGGCGCAGGAAGCGAGCGTCGAAGCGGGCGTTGGGATTAGCGAAACGCAGGTCCGCGGCCAGGGCCAGGTTCAGGCCGGCGCCGACGGCCGCGCCGCCGACCGCCGCGATGGTGGGCAGCTTGCACCGAGCCACCGCGAGGAAGCCTTCGTAGATGGCACGCAGGCCCTCTTCCTTCGCCTCACCCAGGGCGGTCAGGTTGGCGCCCGCGCAGAAGGCCGGCGGCGTGCCGGTGACCACCAGGGCGTGAACGGAATCGTCGGCCTCCGCGTCCGCCACCGCGTCGGCGAGATCGGCGGATAGATCCAGCGTCAACGCATTCCGCTTGTCGGGGTCGTGCACGGTCACCAGCGCCACGGAGTCCAGGCGCTCCACCTTGATCTCGGCCATGGCCCCAGATGGTAACGGCGCGCGGGGCACGGCGTTCACGCACCGCGCAGTTCGCGCGCGGCGGTCCGCAGCACCATGTCGAAGCTGAGGCTCACCACCGGGGCCGACAGGAAGGTCCACAGCGGCGCGAGCACGGGCGCGGCGATCTCGAAGGTCGTCGACCAGTGCACCAGCGTGCCGCCCGCGACCGGCTCGCAGCTGATCCAACCCTCTTGATGCCGTAGGCGCGGAACGGATTTCAGCCCGCGATAGCGCATCAGCCGGGGCGGATCGTATTCGGTGATCTCCTGGGTGAGCCGCATGAGCGGGGTCACCACCAATCGCACCGCGCCCACGCCGTTGCCGTTGGTATCGCCGGGGCGGACCAGGGTGACGCGGCGGACGAACGGAACCCGTTGATAATTCGCGACATCGGTGAGCCAATCGAAGACATCCGCGGGCGAGGCGGCGATGGTGCGTTCGACGTCGACCGTGCGCATCCCGGCAGACTACCGAGATCGGCGGCGAGACGTCGGCCGAAATGCCTGGTGATTACCATTGCGATATGACCGTCGAGGAGCAGCCGCAGCGCGTGATCCGCCGCCGCCCGAAGAATCGGCGCGCGCAGATCGCCGCCACCTCGGCGGCCGCCTTCGGATCGCTCGGCTATCACGGCGTGAGCATGGAGGACATCGCCACCCGGCTCGGTATCTCCTCGGCCGCCCTGTACCGGCACTATCCGAGCAAGTACGCGCTGTTCCGGGAGGAATTGCTGCGCCTGTCGCGGCTCACCGCCGAGGCGGCCACCCTGCCCGACGAGTCCGAGGGCCTGACCCCGCGCGCCCGACTGAACCGGGTGCTGGACCGGATGATCGCCGAGACCATCGCCAATCGCGCCACCGTCACCCTGGTGCGCTGGGAGCGCCGCTATCTCGACGACACCGATCGGCAGATCCTGGAGGAGCAGTTCATCGTGGCGCTGACCACGTTGCGCGCGCTCATCGCGGACGTGCGGCCCGAACTCGACGGGCACGATCGCGCGGTGCGGGCGGTGTCGATGCTCAGCGTCATCTCCAGCATCGGCGACCACCACGCCACGCTGCCCGCGAAATCGCTGACGGCCCTGCTGCATTCGGCCTGCGACGCCATCCTCGACACCGAGCTGCCGCCGGAGGGCACCGCGGTGGAGCCGCCGCGGGCGGTGGAGATCCCGCGCAGTTTCAAGCACGAGCTGCTGTTGAAGAAGGCGGTGGAGCTGTTCCACCAGCGCGGCTATCCCAATGTGAGCGTGGAGGACATCGCGGCGGCGGCCGATCTGTCGGCGGCCTCGGCGGTGTACCGGTACTACCGCAGCAAGGGCGATCTGCTGGCCGCCGCGTTCCGCCGGGCGGCGGACCGGGTGTCGGGGGCGATCGGGCCGGCGGTGGCGTCCTCGTCGAGTCCGGCCGAGGCGCTGCGCAAACTGGTGGACCTGTATGTCGCGGGATCGTTCGCCGAGCGCGAGCTGACCTTCGTGTACTACGCCGAATTCGGCCATGTCTCGGCCGAGGAACGCACGATGCTGCGCAATGTGCAGCGGCTCATCGTGGCCGAGTGGGTGCGGCTGCTGGTGGCGGTGCGCCCGGAACTGTCCGAGAGCGAGGCGCGCATCCTGGTGCAGGCCGGGTTCGGTCTGGTGGTGGACCTGGGCCGGGAGTTCGGCGCGCACGCGTCGATCTGCCCGCAGCCCAGGGTGATCCGGCTGATGGAGGTCACCCTGTTCGGCGCCGACGCGCCGGACCCGGGGTCCGCACGCGCCTGATACCTAGGCCTTCAGCGCGGTCAGCGGGACGAACGGCGCGTAGTCGCAGACATGCCCCTGATCCCACTCCCACAGCGAGACCGGGTCGACGGCCACGCCGCTCTGCAGGATGAGCCGCCAGCCGCCGTCCTCGCGCTGCCAGATATCGCCGTCGCGGTCCCAGTAGAGACCGATCACGTGTGGTTCTACGGGCTCAGGCCGGCTCATGGTTTCCCTCTCATAGCTAACCTTTAGCGATTGCGTGAGTTCAGGCGGCCGGGCTCCGGATTTCATGATTCGTGCGGGCACGGCCGCCGATCAGGGTTTGTCTTCTGAGCAAATATATTTGCCAATCGTTCGCTCACGCCGGAAGCTGCGTGCGCGAGTCGAATTCACGTCTCCTCGTTCGCGCCCGCTCGAATCCGATGTCCGCGAGCGAGACCGCCCGGGCCGCAACGCATCACGCCGCGGCGGTGGCGCCGCGCGCCCGGGTGGCCGCCGAACCGGCGGAGCCGGCGCCGCGCATGGTGAATCCGGCCCGGCAGCACCGGCGCACACCGGTCGACACGCGCTGAAGCATCGCTGCGTGAACGCGCGAACGCCCGTATCGTGCAGGGCGCACGGTCGGGAGGGAATGCATGACGAGGGCCGGAAAGGCGTTGTTACCCATGAGAATTATCAGCACTGTCGCGATCGCGTTGAGCGCCGCCGTCCTGTGGTCGGCCGCGCCGGCGCAGGCGGGGCCCGATACCGGGTCGGCGGATCGGCCGCTGCCGGCGGGGACCACCATCGAACCGGCCATCGATTGCGCGCCGACAGCGGCGCACCCGTATCCGGTGGTGGTGCTGCCCGGCGGCGACGGCAGCATCGACCAGACCGCGGCGCAGTGGGACACCATGGTCGGCGCACTGCGCGGGGCCGGGTACTGCACGCTGCTGTTCCAGGGCGGCATCGTGAACGGCAAGCGCTGGTACGGCGATATGCCCGCCGAGGCGGGGCAGATCGCGGATTTCATCGCGAAGGTGCGGGAGACCACCGGGGCCGCGAAGGTCGAGATCGTGGCCCATTCGGCGGGGACCATCGTGTCGAACTATTACCTGAAGGTGCTGGGCGGAGCGCCGACGGTGAGCCACGCCGTGTTCATCACGCCCGAGGTGCGCGGCTGTGACGGCGCGGGTGTCCTCGGCATCCAGAATCCGCCGATCACCCCGGTGCGGCTGTTGCACGAGCTGCCCGTGCTGGGCACCCTGCTGGCCGCGGCCTCGCCGGACCTGGCCACGGCCCTGCAGATGACCCCGGATTCGCCGGTGTACAAGGCGATTTTCGACACGCCGGTCACCCAGCCCGGGGTCACCTATTCGGTGATCGCGACCCGGCGGGATCAGCTCGCCACGCCCGCGCCGCTGTGCTCGACCATCGACGAACCGGGTGTCGAGAACGCGGTCTACGAGGACCTGTTTCCGGACGCGGCGCCGGTGGACCACTCACTGATCCGATCCAGCGCCGAGACCGCGGGCTGGGTCCTGGGCCAATTGCGGCGCTGACCCCGCACCCACGGCCCGAGGCCGGAAAGGGAAGCACCGACAGTACTCCGGGGGCCGCCAGGACGAGATGTCCTGGCGGCCTTCACACACCTACCCGAAAGCCGCTACGTGGTTGTCGTAGTCGCCGGCGGCCAGGTGAATGAGGAGCCGCTGCCCAGCGACTTCGCCAGGAAGCTGAAAAAGTCGTTCACGGCACTACCGCTGAACATGCAGGCCTCCTAGACAACCGGAGTCGGGGTAGGGGTCGTGGTGCCCGGCTGGGTCACGGAGGTCGAGGAGCCGGAGCCGACCACCTTGGCAATGGCGATGAGCAGGTCGGTCATACCGCTGCCGGTGTAGAAATCCATCGCGATTTCCTTTCGAGAATCTTCGTGTATCCGGCGCGAATTACTTCGCGCTGTGGTTCTTGAGCTTCGGGCCCTTGGGGTTGTAGCTCGCGGTGGAACCGGCGCCCAGGAACTTCAGCACCTGAGAGACGACGGCGCCGATGTCGACCGAGGGCGTGGTGCCGGGATCCGGAGGAGTGGTGGTCATGGTGATTCCCTTTCTTTCACGACGCGGACAGACCCCCTCGATGTGTGGTTTCTTCTCGGGACCGCCGCACGAGGCCAGTCGGCCCCGGGTCTGTGGATGCGGAACTGGCGTTCCGCGTGGTCTATTCGGGCGCTGGTCTATTCAGGCTCGGAGGCCATCGCCTGGACCAGAGAGGCCGGTCGCATATCGGTCCAGTGCGCTTCGACGTAGTCCAAGCAGCTCTGCCGCAGGGCCGGGCCGTGCGCGGCGGTCCAGCCGCCGGGGATGGCGGCGAACACCGGCCACAGCGAATGCTGGGCCTCTTCGTTGACGAGCACGTAGAACTGGGCGTTCTCGTCATCGAACGGATTGCTCATGGTGGATCAGCCTTTCTCACCTGGGAAGTTGAGTACCACAGTGAAATCAGAATCGCAGCGTTTTCAGAAACCCCGATGCTTCACTGCCACAGTTGCGCCAATGTCCGCGCGATCGGCTCGAGGGCCTGCGGCGAGGTCATCTGCCAATGGGTCGCGGGCACCGCGTGATCGCGGACCGTGCCGTCGACGGCGGCGGTCCAGCCCGTGGCGCCGGCGACAACCGGCTCCTCCAGGGCCGCGGTGAAGTACGTGATATCGCCGTGGAAGCGCTCCGGGCGGTAGGCCCGCATCAGCTCCATCGACCGCAGGCCCGACTCGAGGATCGAGGTGATCCGGTCGACGCCGAACGCCGCGGGGCTGAGACCGTCGCCCTGCTCCGGCAACGCGACCAGACGGGCCGCGAGCTCGGCGGGCCGGGTGACGCCGACGAGGTCGAGCTCGTCGGCCCGGTCGCCGAGCAGGCCGCCCAGCACGTCCCGGATCTCCGTCAGCGCGTCCCCGGCGGCGGGGGCGACCGCGGCGTCGGCCGTGGCCAGATGGCTGTCCAGCATGGCCAGCGTGCCGACCTGTTCGCCCTCGCGCTGCAGGTGCACCGCGACGGCGTGGGCGAGCACGCCGCCCAGCGACCAGCCGAGCAGGTGGTACGGACCGGACGGCTGCACCGAACGGATCGCCGCCACGTACTCCGCGGCCCACGCCTCGATCGAATCCGGCAGTACGCCACCGGCTTTCAGCGCCGGCGACTGGAGGCCGTAGATCGGGCGATCGGCGTCCAGGTGCGCCGCCAGGCCCGCGAAGGACCAGGAGATGCCGCCGACCGGGTGGATGCAGAACAGCGGTTCCGCACTGCCTTCCCGGCGCAGCGGCAGCAGCACGTCCAGCGCCGCCTCCACGCCCGCGCCGGTCGCCGAATCCAGCTCCCGGGCCAGCTCGCCCGGGGTGAACGCGGAGAACAGCAGCAGCACCGGCACCTTGCGGCCGAGCAGTTCACCCAGCCGCGAGGCCAGCCGCGCCGCGACCAGCGAGGTGCCGCCGAGCTCGAAGAAGTTGTCGTCCAAACCGACCCGTTCGACACCCAGCACCTCGGCGAAGGCGGCGCACACGGTGGCCTCCAACTCCGTTTCCGGAGCCCGGAATTCGCGGGCCCCGAACTCCGGCGCGGGCAGGGCCTTGCGGTCCAGCTTGCCGGAGGTGTTGAGCGGCAGGGCATCCAGCGTCACGAAGGCCGAGGGCACCATGTACGACGGCAGGCGCTGCGCGAGCGCGCGGCGGAGGGCGTCGGTGTCCGGCGCTGCCCCGCCCGCGGCGGGCACCAGGTACGCGACCAGGTGCTCGTCACCGGCGCTCGCGCCCGGCCACACCAGGACCACGGCCTGCGCGATCTCCGGCAGCGCGGTCAGCGCCAGCTCGATCTCGCCGAGCTCGATGCGCTGGCCCCGGAACTTCACCTGGAAGTCGGTGCGGCCCAGGTACACCAGTTCGGCGCGCTCGCCGCTGACGTCCCAGCGGACCAGGTCGCCGGTGCGGTACATGCGCTCGCCGGGAGCGCCGTACGGGTTGGCGATGAACCGGTCCGAGGTCAGGTCCGGGCGCGCGACATAGCCGCGAGCCAGCTGGACACCACCCAGGTAGAGCTCACCGGCCACCCCGGGAGGAGTGGGGTTCAGGCGCGAATCCAGCACGTACACGGTGCTGTTGCCCTGCGGCCGGCCGATCGGCATGACCGAGCGGTCGACCTCGCCGGTGACGTCGCGGTAGGTGATGGACACCGCGGCCTCGGTCGGGCCGTACAGGTTGTGCACCTCGGCGGAGCTCACCGCGCCGAAGGCGCGCACGGTCTCGGCGGGCAGCGCCTCACCGATCACGTACACCTGACGCAGCGTCTTCAGCCGCTCCCGATCACCGTGCGCGGCGAAGACACTCATCACCGAGGGCACGAAATCGGTGACCGTGACACTGTGCCGGTCGATGAGATCGACCAGGTAGGCCGGATCGCGGTGGCCGTCCGGGGCCGCGAGCAGCAGCGTCGCGCCGACCCGCAGCGGAATGAAGTAGCCCCACAGCGACACGTCGAAGGTGCTGGGCGTCTTCTGCAAGTAGACGTCCTGCGCGGTGAGCCGGTACTCGGCCTGCATCCAGTCCATCTGGTTGACGATGGCCGCGTGGGAGACGCTGACGCCCTTGGGCTTTCCGGTCGAACCCGAGGTGAAGATGGTGTACGCCGGATGCTGCGGACGCAGCGGCGCACGCCGATCGGCATCGGTGACCGGACGGTCGGAGTAGCCCGACAGATTGGCCGTATCGACCTCCAGCACCGGGTACGCGCCGGCCGCGAACACCGAGCTCGAGGTGCTCAGGACGCAGACCGGGTTCGCGGTGTCCAGCACGTGGCCGATGCGCTCGGCGGGCTGGTCCGGGTCCACCGGAACGTACGCGCCACCGGCCGTGATCACCGCGTAGGAGGCGACCATGAACTCGAGCGAACGCCGGATGTGCAGGGCGACCAGCGATTCCGGGCCGACACCCGCCTCGACCAGGCGCCGGGCCAGGCGGTTCACCCGGGCGGTGAACTCGCCGTAGGACAGTTCCGTGCCCTCGCAGCTCAGCGCGATCGCGTCGGGTGTCCGCGCGGCCTGGGCCTCGAACAGCGCCACCAGGGTCTCGCCCGCGTCGCCGGAGACGGCGCGCAGCAGATCCGCGGCGGCGGCGGTGTCGTTCCAGTCGTGCAGCACCCGGGTGCGCTCGCCCTCGACCATCAGGTCCAGATCGCCGACGGCCAGTTCCGGCCGCGCGACGACGGTCTTCAGCAGCAGCGTGAACCGGTCGGCGAACCGCGCCACGGTGGCCGCGTCGAACAGCGCGGTGGCGTAGGTCATGGTCGCGGTGAAACCGGCGGGCGCGCCATCGGCGTCGTAGTTGTCCACGATCACCAGTTGAAGGTCGAACTGGGTTTCGTCGCCGTCGAATTCGACGGCGGCGACGGTCAGGCCGTCCAGGTCGAAGGCGGCCGGTTGCTGGTTGTTGAACGAGAAGCCGACCTGGACCAGCGGGTTGCGGGCGGTCGAACGCTCCGGCGCGAGCACCTCGACCAGTCGTTCGAAGGGCACGTCGGCGTGGCCGAACGCGGCGATGTCCTCGGACCGGACCCGGCGCAGCAGCGCGTCGAAGCTCTCGGCCGGATCGACCCCGGTGCGCAGCACCAGCGTGTTGACGAACATGCCGACCAGGTCGTCGAGAGCGGCGTCGTCGCGACCGGCCACCGGGGTACCGACCGCGATGTCGGCCGAGCCGGACAGCCGCGACAGCAGGGTCGCGAAGGCCGCGTGCACCGTCATGAACAGCGTCGCGCCGCGGGTGCGGCCCAGATCCACCAGCGCCGCATGGGTGCGCGCGTCGACGGTGAAGTCGACCCGGCGGCCCGCGGTCTGGAACAGCGCCGGCCGGGGCCGGTCGGCGGGCAGCTCGAGCTGCGGGGGCAGCCCGGCCAGCCGGTCACGCCAGAAGCCGAGCTGGCGGGAGATCAGCGAGTCCGGATCGTCCTCGGAGCCCAGCAGATCGCGCTTCCAGACCGCGAAGTCGGAGTACTGCACCGGCAGCGGGTTCCACGCCGGCGCCGCGCCGGCCTTGCGGGCCGCGTAGGCGGTCATGACGTCGCGGGCCAGCGGGGCCAGCGAGGTGCCGTCACCGGCGATGTGGTGCATGACCACGACGAACACGTGATCCTCGGGGGCCAGCGCGTACAGCGCCGCCCGCAACGGCACCGCGGTGGTGACGTCGAAGCCCTGGCCGATCATGGCCGCGACCGCGCCGACGACGGTGGCCTCGGTGACCGGAATCGCTTCCAGCGCGGGCAGCTCCGCGACCGCGGTGACGGGCAGCACCACCTGCGCCGGGCCCTCCGGAGTCTCCGGGTACACGGTGCGCAGCACCTCGTGCCGGACCACCACATCCGCGAGCGCGGCGTGCAGGGCGGCCACGTCGAGGGGTCCGGTGAGCCGGATGGGCAGCGGGATGTTGTAGGCGATGGACTCCGGATCCATCCGGTTCATGAACCAGATGCGCTGCTGCGCGGGCGACACCGGGACCGGTCCGTCACCGGTGCGGGGCAGCAGCGGCGGGCGGGCGGCGGTG
Source organism: Nocardia sp. NPDC004582 (assembly GCF_053602115.1). Taxonomy (NCBI): domain Bacteria; kingdom Bacillati; phylum Actinomycetota; class Actinomycetes; order Mycobacteriales; family Nocardiaceae; genus Nocardia; species Nocardia sp. NPDC004582. The sequence continues at coordinate 80,781 of NZ_JBSGCY010000013.1, forward strand.
GCGTCGGCCGCGAGCACGGCGGCGGCCAGCGC